>JAURNB010000026.1 GCA_030830415.1 Acidimicrobiales bacterium
CAGATGCCGGAGTTCCCCACGATAAGGGCCTCACTTGGACCACCGACGCAATCTTTCGCGAGACACCAGAAAAAGTTGCGCGGCGTCGCGAGCAAGGGTGTATCAGTGTTGAAATGGAAGCATCGGCAATGTTTGCAGTTGCTACGTTTCGTGGAGCGGTTTATGGGCAGTTGTTATATGCCGGCGACGATGTGAGTGCGCAAACATGGGACCACCGTCATTGGGAAAAACAAACGTCAGTACGTGAGCGTGTTTTGGAACTGGCGCTTAACGCTGTGTGTCGCTTGTCGTAGCAATAACTACGCAGTCGCCGGTTAATTGCATTTCTTCATTTGCATTCAACAGCATTACTTGGCCACGCGAGAAGCCTTGCCCCGAGCCGGCAATGCATGCAACGAGTTGGGGCGTAGCTGAAGCGGGCACTGTGGCAGGTGAAGTAACGCTGTGTACGCGAAACGCGCCAGTAGTGGGGTACGTGCTGGTGTTGGGGAGAGCGTTTGTAGCGCGGCGCACGGGCGTAGAAGAAGATTCCCAGTGCGTGATGCTTAAAAGTTCTGCAGTGTCAACATATTTGTGAGTAAAGCCACCGCGCACCACGTTGTCGCTGGTGTTCATTACTTCTATGGCAGAACCATTGAGATACGCATGCAGGGTTCCTGCTTCAAGAAGCAAGCATTCACCAGCGGCTAGCTCTACACGGTGCATGAGTAGAGCAATGAGAAGTGCAGGATCGTTGGGGTAAGCAGCCCGCAAGTCATTGGCCCACGGAGGTAGTTGATCGGGAATGCGCAATGCATTTCCTTCAAGCGCCTCGCGGGCAAAGGCCTCAATGCCATGTTGTTCCAAGTAGTTAGCTAAGTCGCTCCACTGCATGGCGCGAAACCAGCCCACAGAACTTGCCGCATCATGGAACCCGCACAGCGCAGTAAAGGGAGTGAGGGCAATGAGGAGTTCGGGCTTATCGGAGCTGTCGCGATAAATCCGTTGTGGTGAACCAATGGGAATGCCTGCATTTTCTTCACGCTCGAAACCTGCACGTGCTTGTTCTGCGGTGGGGTGCACTTGCAAAGAAAGCGGTGAAGATGCCGAGAGAAACTTCACCATAAAAGGAAGTGGCCCGGCAGCACTCGCAAGTGTTTCTTGTGTTGCTGTGAGTGAAGCGTGGCCGTCTGGGTGAGTGCCAAACCAAATTTCTGCAAGTGGTGCATTGGCAAGAGGGGCACCAACAAACTCATAGAGGAAATGATGATTTCCCCAGTCGTAATGTTTGTGTACTCCACTTACCAATTGCATGTCAGGTTCCTGATTTACAGATGTGTGCAATGTGTTGTGCGGCTTCACCAACAGCGACGTTGCTGCGCTCGCCAGTGGCACGGTCGCGCACTTCAACAACACCGTCGGCAAGACCTTTGCCCACCACCACGATGGTGGGCATGCCGAGTAGTTCTGCATCTTTGAATTTCACACCTGGTGAAACACCAATGCGATCATCGAGTAATACGGTAACGCCTGCACTGTGGAGTTCTTGAGCAAGCTTTTCACCTGCCACTGAAATGTCGTCTCCGGCCTTGCCAGTAATCACTACGTGCACATCGGCTGGCGCAATGGCACGTGGCCAGCACAACCCAAGTTCGTCGTGGCACGTTTCTGCAACTACAGCAACGGCGCGCGATACACCAATGCCATATGAGCCCATGGTGACCACCGCTTGCTTGCCATTCTGGTCGAGTACTTTCAAGTCGAGTGCTTCTGCGTATTTGCGACCCAGTTGAAACACGTGGCCAATTTCAATACCGCGGTCAATGCTCATGGGTGCGGCGCAATGTGGGCAAGCATCACCGGCACGCACTTCTGCTGCCTCAATGGTTCCATCGCATGCAAAGTCGCGACCATATACAAAGTTGATGACGTGTTGACCTTTGGCGTTTGCGCCAGTAACCCACGCCGAGCCTTCTACGACGCGAGTGTCGAGAAGGTAACGAATGCCAGAGGAGCGCGTGGTGCCCAACACATCGGGTCCGATGTATCCCTTTACTAATGCGGGGAACTTGGCGAACGCTGCATCGTCAAAAGGTTCTACTTCACTTGGTGACAGTTGCGCTTCAAGACGTTTCATGTCGACCTCGCGATCGCCAGGAACACCCACCGCAAGAGGCTCACTTGTGCCATCGGGATGCTTCACCATCACAATGACATTTTTCAATGTGTCGCCTGCAGCGAATGCTGTGCCTGTAGGCGACTTGTGTGAAGTGGTGTTGAGTAATGCAACCAATGAATCAATGGTGGGTGTTTGTGGTGTGTCTACAACAAGTGCTGCAGGAACATCAACATTGGCAATAGCGGTGACGCGCACTTGAACTGCCTCAGTGTTGGCTGCGTAGTTGCACGAGGTACAGCGCACAAAAGTGTCTTCACCCACTTCGCACTCGGCAAGGAACTCTTCTGATTGCGAACCACCCATTGCGCCCGACATTGCCGACACCACAACGTACGGAATTTTGAGGCGATCAAAAATGCGAATGTAAGCATCGCGGTGCGCTTGGTAGCTCGCTGCCAAACCAGCTTCGTCGTTATCGAAGCTGTAGGAATCTTTCATGGTGAACTCGCGACCACGTAAGAGGCCGGCGCGAGGGCGAGCTTCGTCGCGGTATTTCGTTTGAATCTGATAGAGCGAAACGGGGAGATCTTTGTAGCTCGAGTAGAGGTCTTTCACGAGCAGCGTGAACATCTCTTCGTGCGTTGGGCCAAGGAGGTAGTCAACACCGCGGCGGTCTTGCAGGCGAAACAGGGTGGGTCCGTATTCGGTCCAGCGGTTGGTGGCCTCGTAGGGCTCGCGGGGAAGGAGGGCGGGAAAGTGCACTTCCTGGGCGCCGATGGCGTTCATCTCTTCGCGCACAATGTTTTCCACCTTGCGGTGGATCTCCCACCCCAGGGGGAGCCAGGTGTACCCACCAGGGGCGGCACGGCGAATATAGCCAGCGCGGACCAAGAGCTTGTGGCTCGGTACCTCAGCATCGGCAGGGTCGTCGCGCAAGGTACGCAGGAAAAGGTGGGAAAGGCGATGGATCACCCCCTTACGGTAATTCAGGTGAGGTGGGGTCGGGGGGCTTTAGGCGGGCAAACCGCTACACTTTCAGCGTCCTTTAGAGTTCCGTGAACCGAGAGGCGTGGGCCACGCCCACGCCTTTTTTGTTCGCGTCGCCCGACGAGGTGTTCATTGACAAGTCCAGAGCTACTACGAAGAAAGTGAGAAAACGAGTATGACCAATGCATCAACAAACCCTGCACCTCGCTCGTTTGGTTCACCTGTAGCCGATGCCGTAGCCGCCTTAGTTGGCCCCATCGTCAGCGACCTGGAACTTGAAATTTATGATCTTGAATTTTCTGGTGGTGTCGTGCGCGTTGAAGTCGATACGCCTCCTGGGCAAGAAAGTGGCGTCAGCCTCGACAAAATTGCGCTCATTACTCGCTTGCTTGGTCGTGAACTCGACCACAACGACCCAGTTCCTGGGCGTTACACACTTGAAGTATCGAGCCCTGGCCTCGAGCGCAACTTGCGCCGTGCCGAGCATTATCAGCGCGAAGTAGGCAAAACCGTGTCGTTGCGTTTGCACACGGCAATCGATGGCGCCCGCCGTTTCCAGGGAATTCTCGCTGCAGCAACGCCCCAAGAAATCACTTTGCATATTTTGCCAGAGGGCAAACGTGCCGAAGCGCGCAGCATCACCATCGATATTGCCAATATCGATCGTGCAAAAACGGTCTTTGTATGGGCCGCCGCACCGAAGCCTGGTTCGCCAGAAGCCCGTAAAGCAGCTGAATTAGAAGCACAATTTGCCGCTTTAGAGGCAAATGCAAGTGATGATTCCGACGATGAATCCGACGACGAATTTGAAGACGATTTTGAAACGAAACACTCAGACACCGCAAACACGGAGGCAACTGCATCATGAGCAATCTCGACATGACCGAAGCCGTCAAGATGTTGGCCATTGAAAAAGGCATCAGCGTTGACGCACTCTTACAAGTACTTGTAGAGGCATTGGCCTCTGCCTACAAAAAGCGCCCCGGCGCTGCCGACGAAGTCATCGTGGAAATTAACCCCGACAACCTCGACATGCGCTTCACCGCGTACGACCTCGACGACGACGGCAACTGGGTGAATGAACGCGACGACACGCCAAAGAAAGAAGAACTTGGCCGCATTGCGGCAGTTACCTTCCGTCAGGTCATGAGTCAGCGCATACGCGAAGCAGAGCGCGATCGTAAGTTTGAAGAGTATGCAAACCGTGAAGGCGACATTGTGACGGGCATCATTCAGCAAATCGACAAGCGCTACACCTTGCTCGACTTGGGCAAAGTGGAAGCGCTTTTGCCACAAGCAGAGCAAGTTCCTTACGAAAAGCCAGAGCCAAATGGTCGCGTCAAGGCCTACATCGTAGAAGTGCGCAAAACAGCAAAAGGCCCGCAAATTGTGGTGAGCCGTACGCATCCTGGTCTTATTAAGCGTCTGTTCGAGCTTGAAGTTCCCGAAATTGCCGATGGTGTGGTGGAAATCAAGGCTTGCTCACGTGAGCCAGGGCATCGCACCAAAATTGCCGTGTGGTCAAATGACCATAACGTCGACCCTGTTGGTGCCTGTGTAGGCGCCCGTGGTGGTCGCGTGCGCATGGTGGTCAACGAACTCCGTGGCGAAAAAATCGACATCGTTCCTTACAGCGAAGACCTTGCCGATTTCGTTGCTAAAGCACTGTCACCTGCCAAGGTCACAGAAGTACGCATCAGCGCCGACGGCACACAGGCCGACGTCATTGTTCCTGAATTCCAGTTGTCATTGGCCATTGGCAAAGAAGGACAAAACGCTCGCCTTGCTGCTCGCCTCACTGGTTTGCGCATCGACATCAAGAGCGAAAATCAAGCAGCTGCTGAAGCGTCTGGTGAATCACCAAACACCACAAGCGACTCAGGTTTTGCTGAAGGTAAATGGACCCAAAACGATGCCACCGGTGAAATGGAATGGCATGCAGCAGATGGCTCTGTCATGAGTGAAAAAGAATGGGCCGGCGGCGGCACATCTGCAGCAACCACCGAGGTTGCCGAATAGTGACATTGACGTTGCATCGTCCCACACGCATGTGTGTTGGTTGTCGTCGTCGTTTTGACGACGGCTCTTTGATGCGTCTTGTTGTATCGAATCATGCTGTCTACGTCTCACCGACGTCGTCAGGTAGGGGAGCATGGCTGTGTGCTCACAACGAGAGTTGTGCAGAAAAAGCTGTCTCCCAAGGCGCTTTACGTCGCTCACTACGTAAAGAAATAACGATTACCGCATCAGACCTTATGACCCTGATGCGCTCCTCCATGGAAATGAAAGGCTGAATTTACATTGGCTAAGAATCTGCGCGTCCACGAGCTCGCTAAAGAACTCGGTCTTACCAATAAGGAAGCTGTCGACCTATGTCTCAATATGGGCATCGACATCAAGGGGCATTCATCGTCCATTATCGAGGCGCAAGCCGACCGTGTGCGTCGTCGTGCTGAACGCGATGGTCTTGTTCGCGATGAACAACCTGAAGAAGTCAAGCCTGTCAAAAAAGCTGCAGTAAAAAAAGTTGCGGCGAAAAAAGAAGGCGACGCAGAAGGCGATGAGCCAAAACCTGCAAAGAAAGCTGCTGCGAAAAAAGCTCCAGCGAAGAAAGCTGCTGCGAAAAAAGCAGATGACGCAGCACCCGTTGTTGTTGAAGCGCCTGCGCCTGTCGTTGAAGCTCCTGCACCAGTTGTTGAAGTCGCTGCTCCCGCTCCCGCTCCAGTCGTTGAAGCTCCTGCACCTGCACCCGTTGCTGCTCCGGCGCCAGTTGTTGAAGTTGCTGCACCAGTTGCTCCTGTTGTTGAAACACCAGCTGCTGCGCCTGCACCGGCTGCTGAAGCTCCAAGCGACACTGCGTCACGCGGTTTCATCTCGAGTGCACGCCCAACGCCTCCCGTTGCGGCACGACCTATTTCATCTGATGGCGCGCCTCCTGCAGCGCGCGCTCCTGGTTCATTGCCACCCGGCATGCCGCCAGGTATGCCACCTCGTGTAGGTGGACGCCCTGTTCCGCCACCACCACCTGGCCCACGCCCATTGTCGGCATCTGGAAAAGTCATTCCGCCACCTCCTGGTTCTTCACGTCCATCTCCTCCAGTAGGTCGTCCTGGGCCTGGCCCACGACCTGGTGGCCCTGGTGCACGTCCTGGTGCTCCTGGCGCACGTCCAGCTCCTGGTGCTCGTCCGGGTGGCCCTGGTGCTCGTCCGGGTGGTCCTGGTGCACGTCCCGGTGGAGCAGGTGGCCCTGGCCGTCCTAGTTTTGCTGGTGCTGGTGGCCCACGACCCGCAGGTGCTGGCGCTGGTGGTGCTGGTGGTGCTGGCGCTCCAGGCGGCGGAGGCCCTCGTCCTGGTGGCGGTGGCAATAATCGCCCGAATGGTCAGCGTCGTGCCCCACGTAAGAAGTCACGTGGTCGTCGTCGTCGTGACATGGACGAGTTGCAGCCGCAGCTCAGTACCAACTACACCTCAAGTGATGCCCCGGTTCCAGAAGGCACCGTCATCATCGAGCGAGGAGTATCGGCACAAGAGTTTGCGCCAAAACTGAATCGCACTGCAGCCGACGTTGTTCGCTACTTGTTAGAGCACGGCGAAATGGTGACTGCCACCATGAGCTTGTCTGACGACCAGATGGAACTCTTTGCACTTGAAGTGGGTGCAGAAATTCTGTTGGTTGAGCCAGGTCAACAAGAAGAAATGGAATTGCAGGCGCTCTTCGACGACTCCGACGACGACGACCCAGATGCTCAAGTAGAGCGTTCACCGGTTGTTACCGTCATGGGCCACGTAGACCACGGTAAAACCACTCTTCTCGACCGTATTCGTTCAGCAAACGTTGTAGCTGGCGAAGCAGGCGGAATCACACAGCACATTGGTGCATACCAAGTGTTGAAAGACGGCAAGTACATCACGTTCATCGACACACCTGGTCACGCAGCGTTCAGCAAAATGCGTGCTCGCGGTGCTCAAGTGACCGACATTGTTGTTCTTGTTGTTGCAGCCGACGACGGTGTGATGCCACAAACCATTGAGGCCATCAACCACGCTCGCGCAGCCGATGTGCCCATCATTGTTGCAGTGAACAAAATCGACAAAGACAACGCCGACCCACAACGTGTTCTGACACAGCTCGCAGAATACGAGCTTGTGCCTGAAGCGTGGGGTGGCGACACCATTGTGGTGGAAATGTCAGCACAGCAGAATCTTGGTGTCGACGATCTTCTCGAACAGCTCAATGCCGTTGCAGAACTCGAAGAACTCACCGTGAACCCAACGGGCCGTGCCAAGGGCGTTGTTCTTGAAGCCAAACTCGACATTGGTCGTGGCCCTGTTGCCACGGTGCTCGTCGACAAAGGCACGCTCAAAGTAGGCGACCCAATTGTTGCTGGTGCAGCATGGGGCAAAGTACGTGCGCTCATTAACGACCGTGGCGAGCAAGTCAAAGAAGCTGGCCCTTCAACGCCAGTACAAGTACTTGGTTTGTCCACCACGCCAAATGCAGGCGATGAATTCCGTTGTGCACATAACGAAAAAACTGCTCGCACCGTGGGTGAGTCGCGTGAAATGCGTTATCGCGCTCTCAGCCAACGCGGCGATGCACGTGTACAGCGTGGTGTGCGTTTGGAAGACATCTTTAGTCAAATCCAAGCTGGTGAAGTTGCTACGTTGAACCTCGTTATCAAGGCCGACATGCATGGTTCACTTGAAGCCCTCACCGAGAGCTTGCGCAAACTTGAGCGTCCGGAAGTAAAGCCTGCATTCGTTCATCGCGGTGTTGGTGCTATTACCGAAAACGACATCACGCTTGCAGCAGCAACCAATGCAACACTCATTGGTTTCAATGTGCGACCCGACCGTAAAGCCCGCGACCTTGCCGAGGCAGAAAAAGTTGAAATTCGTACCTACGAAATCATCTACAAGTTGCTGGAAGACATCGAGCGCGCACTTGTGGGCATGCTCGCCCCTGAGTATGAAGAAGTAGTCACTGGTGAAGCCGAAGTACGCGAAGTATTCCGCGTGCCAAAACTCGGTGGAATCGCTGGTTGCCTTGTTCGCACAGGCGTCATTACCCGTGGCACCAAAGTGCGCTTCTTGCGCGATGGCGTCATCATTTGGAAGGGTTCTATTACCTCCTTGCGCAGGTTCAAGGAAGATGCACGCGAAGTTCGAGAGGGCTTTGAATGTGGTATAGGTTTGTCTGACTTCCAAGACTTGAAACCAGGCGACCTCATCGAAACCTTTGAAGAGCGCCTCATCGAAAGGGTGTAACTCATGGCCGATCTCGAATTTTTCTTCGACCCTATTTGTCCGTGGGCGTGGATCACGTCGCGGTGGGTTAATGAAGTGCAAAAGCAGCGTTCTTACGATGTCACCTGGCGCTTCATCTCGTTGCGCATGATCAATGAAGAAATTGGTTATAACGAGGGAAGCGAAGTTCATCGCCAGTCACATGTCATTGGTACGCAAATTTTGCGTTCAGCAGCATTGGCTCGTGCCGAAGAAGGCAATGAAGCAGTGGGCAAGTTGTACACCGCGGTAGGAACTGCTTTGCACAACAACCAACAGCGTGAAGAAATGCTGAACAACCCCACGTTCTTCCTTGTCGATGTGTTGAGCCGTAACAATTTGAATGTCGATTGGGCCAAGGGCGCCGACAATGAAGAGTTCGATGCCGTTATTCGTGAAGAAACCGATTTAGCTTTCGCGCGCACAGGTAAAGGTGTCGGTACGCCGATCCTCACCTTTAAGCCTGGTCAAGCAAATGAAGGCAGCTTCTTTGGGCCCGTCATTTCCGAAATTCCTCGTGGCGATGCAGCATTGAAACTGTGGGACGCCATTGAGCTCATTGCCACCTCTACAGGTATGGCAGAACTCAAGCGCTCCATTCGCTCAATGCCGAATTTCAAATAAGAGTTATGCCGACTTCAAGTCGGCAATCACTTGGCTCCAGCGTTCTGGGTCGCTCTTGTATGGCGCGTAGAAACTGATGCGCTGAATGACGTCGCTGTAGCGGCGGCCAAGCTCGCTCGCAATAGTTTCTGGCTTGCCTACAACAGCAAAGGTATTGAGAATCTCATCATTGATGACATTGCCCATCTCGACCCATTTGCCGGCCTTTGACAGCGAGTTGAGTTCGTCTTGGAGGCCGCCCCATCCGTGAATGTCGAGCACGCCGCGGTAGGCGGGTGTTGAACCATAGAAAGCAATTTGCTGACGCGTTCCAGCCGCCGCTGCTTCAAGCTCTTCGTCGTTGTTTCCAGTGACAACAAATGACGGGCCAACTACTTCGAAGCCCTCCATTGTTTTGCCGGCTTTCGCACGGCCGCGAGCGAGTGCAGGAAGAGTGACTTCACGCAAATACTTTTCTGTGGTGAAGCCGTGACAAATAAAACCGTCACACACTTCGCCAGCAACTTCGGTCATGAGTTCGCCCACGCCTGCGAGGAAAATTTTGGGCACTCCATATGCAGCAATGTCGTCGGGGTTTGGTGTGAAGAATGGCGTCATGAGTGTGTGCGTGTAGAAGTCGCCACGGAATTCCAACTTGGTTCCGTTTTGCCAGGTGTCCCAAATGGCTCGAATAGCCAACACCATTTCGCGCATGCGTGCTGCGGGGTGGCTCCACTCCATGCTGAAGCGCTTGGTGATGTGCGGTTTGATTTGGCTTCCCAAACCCAAAACGAATCGACCGCGTGAGTATGACTGGAGGTCCCAACCAATGTTGGCAAGGGTCATGGGGTTGCGCGCAAAGGCAACAGCGATGGAAGTGCCAAGCTCCATTTTCGTGGTGTGTTCTGCAGCAAGAAGCAAAGGAAAGAATGGGTCGTGGTTTGTTTCTGCAGTCCAGGCACCGGAGTACCCAGCTGCTTCTGCATCTTTTGCCGACTGCACCGATTGGTGGAGGTCGAGTGCTATTCCGCCATCTACTTTCATGATTCCCCATTCGTTTCGTGAATGAGAAAACTATAGATGACCGTGGAATTAGATGAGTAGCCAACCGCCATCGACAGGCAAGGTGACGCCAGTGATGTAGGCAGCGGCATCGCTTGCCAAAAAGAGAGAAGCATTGCCAATATCGCTCGGGACGCCCGAGTGGCCAAGAGGAATGTTGGCGGAACGGGCCTTGGTGAGGTCGTTCATGAGCCCAGTCTTTTCATGCTTTTGCGGCCATAGAGCAGGAATCTCGCCGTCTTTCATTTTCCGTAATGTTTCCACCATGATGTGGCCAGGGGCGATGTTGTTCACGCGAATGTTGTGTGGCGCAAGGTCGACTGCCAGTGAACGCGAGAATTGAATAACGGCAGCTTTGGCGGTGTCGTAGCCCGTTCCCATGCAAGGGAGGAGGCCGTCTACTGAGGAAATGTTGACAATGGAGCCACCGTTGCCAGCATCAATCATGCGACGTGCCGCAGCACGGCTCACGAGGTAACAGGTGGTGAGGTTGTTGTCCATCGCACGGCGCCAGCTGTCGATGCTTTGGTCGAGAATGGGGCCTACATCGAAATAGCTGCCTGCGTTATTGACCACAATGTCGACTTGTTCCATGCCGTTGATGAGATCAAGAACTTCTTTCTCATTCGTGAGGTCAACTTGTACGGCACGACCACCAATTGCTGAAGCAACACGTTGTGCACCCACTCCATCGCGATCGGCAACGGTGACCTGTGCGCCAGCTGCTGCAAATATTTCTGCAATGCCTTCACCAATGCCCGTAGCGGAACCGGTGACTACTGCATGTTTTCCTTCAAGTGAGAGCAGTTGTGAAATATCGTTGCGCGTTGTCATTGTTTCCCCCAATGTGTGATGTGCTAATTACCTAAATCGTTTTGTTCCCGCAGGAAGGATTCAATTTCATCTGCAATGGCATCGCCAGAGCCAGAAGATTGCGTATCGGCAATGATGTTGCCTGCCGATACTGCTTCGTCAAAAGCGGTTTCAAGTTGTTGCACCATTTGCAAGTGTTCAGCATTGCCCGACACCAATTTGTCAATACGTTCGCGTTGCAATACTGCTTCGGCGCGCAGGTCGGCTACGTCGATAGAGAGCCCAGCAACCATTTGTACTGCGCCAACTAATGCTGCCGATGCGGCGGGGTAGGGCATGGCCGAAACATAATGCGGTACTTGACCCCATAAGCCAAGTGCTTGAATGCCGCGTTCTTGCATGGCGTGTTCCAATACCGATTCCATGCCAGCAGGAACATCGGCAGAACTCTTAATGAAAGGAACCTCGGCAAGGGCAACTTCCGATGGTGAGGTGCACGAGAGTTGTGGTGGCCGGGTGTGTGGCGCGGCAAATGGATATGCGCCAATGCCAAACATTTTCACCACGCCGAGTTTGAGGCAAAGGTCGCCCACTACATCGGCGAAATACAGCCACGCAGAATCGGGTTCTGGCCCACACAAAATAAGCACATCGCGGTCGTTGTCGTCTTTGCCCGCATACATTTCGGGAGCCGACCACACGAGCTTGTTGTTCTTGCCATCACGCAATTCCATCATGGGGCGACGCACGCGATAGTCGATGAAACTGTCGGGGTCAAAGGTAACTATGCGTTGTGCATCGGTTCCTTTTTTAATTGCTTCCATCGCACCAAAGGCGGCTGCAGAAGCATCAATCCAGCCCGTGAGCATCACAATGAGAACTGGTTCGTGAAGCGTTGGCAGTTCGCCGTCGATGCGGATAGGTGGTCTCACTTCAAGGTGTCCAGAATCATTTCTGCATTTGCAGCAGCAGCTAGAACCTGCTGGTTGAATGGTTCGAGTTCTTCAGCACTGCGTTCGCCTAAAGCGCCACCAAGATAACGGGCGTAAACGCCTTCCAGGATGCAGGCAAGTTTCCAGAATGCAAAGGCAACGTAGAAGTCGATGTGGGAAACATCTCGGCCAGAAACTTGTGCGTAACGCGTGGCAAGGTCGGCACGGTTGTAGAAACCTTCAATGGTGGTTGATTGCCCCGCCCACGCACTGGGGTCATCGCCAGGGCCGGTCCAGTACACCATGAGAAGCCCGAGGTCGGCGAGTGGGTCGCCCAGTGTGCAAATTTCCCAGTCGAGGACGGCAACAACGTCGCCGTTGCTGCTCATCATGCAGTTGTCGAGGCGGTAGTCGCCGTGCACCAAGGTGGCAGGCCCCTGCGGAGGAATGCGCTTGAGCAACTCATCGTGTACGCGA
>JAURNB010000199.1 GCA_030830415.1 Acidimicrobiales bacterium
AGTGGGCCGGTTCATATGACGTGGGTTCATACCCGTACCGTACGCCTTCGGTGTACAGAACCTTCCCAGCGCTGTTAATGCCTGCCGAGCACCCGCTCTGGGGTGAGCACAATGCCAATGCGCACTGCATTTGCTGGGTCGAAAGCCTTCCCGTCGGCATGCCCATGTTTGCGCACCACTTCGTCGCGCAGTTCCATATTGGGGTCATCTACCACGTGCAGCGAACCCCGCAATTCCACATAATGAGAGGAATTTGTGGGGTCAATGACCGACAATGAACCCTTACCCGACCGCAGAGCATCGACATGTTTTTGGCGCCCGGCATGTGTGCTCACCCACACTTTTCCATCGCGCCATACAAACCAGACGGGAGTGGAATGTGCATAACCGTCAGCACCAGCAATAGAAAGCGTTGCCGTCACCGGTTCCGCCAAAATACGCACCGCGTTGTCTTTCATTGCAAGCATTGCAACCCCCTCGTTGGTCACTGTAGCCGTGTCTGAGACTCGGCTTTGAATATCGGTACGCTCTACATATGGCACGCATCCTCATCACGAACGGCACCATTGTGAGCCCGAGTGGCCGCTATGCAAGCGATGTATTCATCGATGGTGAAACCATTCAAGCTATTTTTCAACCAGGGCAAGCAGCATCACTCGGCATTGTTGCCGACAAGGTCATCGATGCAACTGGCAAGTACGTCATTCCTGGCGGCGTCGATGTGCATACACACATGGAACTTCCCATGGGCCCCATTGAAGCAACCGACACTTTCGAAACTGGTTCCAACGCAGCAGCATGGGGTGGCATCACCACCATCGTCGACATGGCATTACAACGCAAAGGCGAAAACATTCAAGACGGACTTGCTGCATGGCATCAGAAAGCGGCGGGTAACTGCTCTATCGATTACGCCTTTCACCAAATTATGGGCGACATTCACGAACAAAGTTTGAAAGACATGACCTACCTCGTTGAACACGAGGGTGTCACTTCATTCAAGTTGTTCATGGCGTATCCCGATACCTATTACAGCGACGATGGCCAAATACTTCGTGCGATGCAAGAGGCAAGTAACAACGGCGCAGTCATCATGATGCATGCCGAAAACGGAATGGCGATCGATGTGCTTGTTCAGCAACATCTTGCACGAGGTGAAACCGACCCCGTGTTTCACTCCATTAGCCGACCCAGTTTGCTTGAAGGCGAAGCAACACATCGCGCCATTGTGCTGAGCCAAGTAGCCGGCAACGTTCCGCTCTACATCGTGCACATGTCTGCTTCGGAAGCACTGAATGAAGTTGCGCGTGCTCAGCACGAAGGCCTCAACGTCTTTGCTGAAACATGCCCGCAGTATTTGTATCTCACACTCGAAGAGCACCTCTCGCAACCCGACTTTGAAGGTGCGAAGTTTGTATGCAGCCCCCCTATTCGTTCACGTCACGACCACCATCATCACCAAAGTGATTTATGGAAGGGTCTGCGCATGAACGAACTCGCAGTGGTGAGTACAGACCATTGCCCATTTTGTTTCAAAGACCAAAAGACACTCGGGCGCAACGACTTCTCGAAAATCCCCAATGGCTTGCCCGGCGTTGAACATCGCATGGAGCTCATTTATCAGGGTGTAGTTCTTGGCGAGTTGTCACTCGAGCGGTGGGTGGAAACCTGCTGCACCACACCAGCACGCATGTTCGGCATGTACCCCAAGAAAGGCATTATTGCCCCAGGGGCCGACGCCGACATTGTGGTGTGGGACCCACATCAAAAAACCACTATTGGTATTAACGGCAAACACCACATGAATACCGACTACAGCGCATTCGAAGGAACCGTTATCGACGGCAAGGTCGACACGGTGCTTTCTCGCGGCATGGTTGTTGTGGAAAATGACACCTTCACTGGTCGCAAAGGTCACGGCAAATACGTGAAGCGCGACCTTTGCCAATACCTACACTGATCTTTACTTTCTCCATCTCACACAGACTGAAGGCAATATGAACCGCATCTCGCATTGGATTAATGGAACCGTCGTTGCCGGCACCTCTGGCAAGTCTGGAAAAGTCTTCAACCCGGCAACTGGCGAACAATCAGCAGCGGTCGACTTCGCTTCAGTCGCCGAAGTCGATGCAGCAGTTGCAAATGCTGTTGCAGCATTTCCTGCATGGCGCGCCACCAACTTGTCGCGTCGCGCCGAAGTGATGTTCCACATGCGCGAACTCGTCGATGTGAATCGTAAAGAAATTGCTGCCATGTTGAGCGCCGAGCACGGCAAAGTTCTGTCCGATGCGTTGGGTGAAGTTGCTCGTGGTTTGGAAAACATTGAATATGCCTGTGGCATTCCCAATCTCTTGAAGGGTGGCTATAGCGAGCAAGCCTCTGCCGGAGTAGACGTGTACAACATTCGTCAGCCCCTTGGCGTTGTTGCCGGCATCACCCCGTTCAACTTTCCTGCAATGGTTCCGATGTGGATGTTTGCCAATGCACTGGGCTGTGGCAACACGTTCATTTTGAAGCCGAGTGAAAAAGATCCATCGGTCACCATGTTCATTGCCGAATTGCTCAAGCAGGCTGGCCTCCCCGACGGCTGCTTCAACGTTGTGCACGGCGACAAGGTGGCAGTCGACCGCATACTTGATCACCCCGATATTGCAGCAATTTCATTCGTTGGTTCTACGCCTATTGCAAAATACATTTACGAAACCGGCACAAGAAACGGAAAGCGTGTTCAAGCTTTAGGCGGAGCAAAAAACCACATGCTCGTGCTCCCCGATGCCGACCTCAATATGGCTGCCGACGCTGCGGTCAGTGCTGCTTATGGTTCTGCGGGCGAACGTTGCATGGCCATTTCTGTGTTGCTTGCACACGACTCCATCGCCGATGCGCTCATTTCCAAAATTGAAGAGCGCATTCCCAACATCACTGTTGGTGCAGGCGACGACCCCACGAGTGAAATGGGCCCGCTCATTACCGGCGAACATCGCGACAAGGTAGCTACGTACATTGCAGGCGCTACACAAGAAGGCGCAACTCTCGTTGTCGACGGTCGCACTAACGTTCCTGCTCAAGGCTTCTACTTAAAGCCAAGCCTCATCGACAATGTCGCACCTGGCATGAAGTGTTACGACGATGAAATTTTTGGGCCAGTCTTGTCGGTTGTTCGTGTGAAGAGCTACGACGAAGGCGTTCAACTCATCAACGACAACCTCTATGGCAACGGCACAGCAATTTTCACTCGTGATGGTGGCGCTGCTCGTCAGTTCCAGTTCGATATCAACGTAGGCATGGTAGGCATCAACGTGCCTGTTCCCGTACCCGTGTCGTACTACTCATTTGGCGGCTGGAAGTCGAGCCTCTTTGGCGACCAGCACATGTATGGGCCAGAGGGCATCAACTTCTACACCCGTTCCAAAGTGGTGACTTCACGCTGGCCAGACCCACGCACATCAACTGTCGATCTTGGGTTCCCTCAAAATCGTTAGACCTTAGTTATTTGCCGGTGTAAAAAGCATCGGCAACATCGAGTGCCTCATCGATGATGGCTAATCCGTCACGCATTTCCTGATCGGAAATGACCAATGGTGGCACCACGTGCAAACGATTGAAATGCGTAAATGGCCACAGGTTCTTCGCTTTGCATGCCGCTGCCAAATCGGCCATTGGCTGTGCAGCGGGTCCTGACGCATTGAACGGAACAAGTGGCTCACGTGTTTCGCGATCGCGCACCAGTTCAATTGCCCAAAAAACACCCAACCCTCGCACGTCGCCCACGCTGGGGTGCTTCGCTTTTAACTTTTCAAGCTCTGGCCCAATGATGTCTGCACCCAAATGCCGGGCGTTCTCCACAATCTTTTCTTCTTTGAAGATATTGATAGAAGCAACAGCCGATGCACAGGCAAGTGGATGACCGCTATAAGTGAGACCACCCGGGTATGGCTTTTGACGGAAGGTTTCAGAAATGCGATCAGAAATGATGACACCACCCAACGGCAGATAGCCCGAGTTCACGCCTTTGGCGAAACAGATGAGATCGGGCGCAACGTTCCAATGATCTACGGCAAACCATTCGCCGCAACGACCAAAGCCCGACATCACTTCATCGCAAATCATCACAATGCCAGTGCGGTCACAGATGTCGCGCACACCTTGTAGGTAGCCAGGTGGCGGCACCAAGATGCCATTGGTTCCGACAACGCTTTCTAAAACAATGGCGGCAATATTGTTTGCACCCTCCACCATGATGACGTCTTCAAGATGCTGCAGTGCGCGTTCGCTTTCTTCAACATCGCTTTGGGAAAAAAACTGTGAGCGGTATGGGTATGGCCCCCAGAATTTAATGATGCCTGGCGTTGATGGCTCACTGCCCCACCGCCGCGGGTCGCCAGTCATTTGAATTGCCGCGGCAGTTCCACCGTGATAGCTGCGATACGTGGTGAGCACTTTGTGGCGGCCAGTGTGAACGCGCGCCATGCGCATTGCGTTTTCCGTTGCCTCTGCTCCACCATTGGTGAAAAACACCATGTTTAAATCGCCAGGAGCTAGTTCACAAATGAGTCGCGCTGCTTCACTTCGTGCATCGTTGGCATGTATTGGAGAAATGGTGCACAAGCGGTCTGCATATTCTTTGATTGCCGCAATGAGTTTTGGATGCTGATGGCCGATGTTGACGTTGACGAGTTGGCTAGAAAAGTCGAGGTACTTTCGGCCCGTCTCATCCCAAAACCACGCTCCTTCGCCACCTGCAACAACCAGTGGGTTCAACGTGCTCTGCGCCGACCATGAATGAAAGACGTGCTTGCGGTCGTTCGCAAATGCCTGAGATGGATTGGTGTCGAGAATTGCCATGCCGTAAGACTAGAACAGCCCGACGATGTTGCCCTCGTCGTCAAGGTCGATGCTTTCCGCAGCGGGTGCAGAGCCAAGACCCGGCATGGTGCTCATGTCGCCGCAGATGGGATACACAAAGCCTGCCCCCACCGAGGCGCGCACTTCACGCACGCGCAAAATATGACCCGTTGGCGCCCCTTTGAGCGTGGGGTCGGCTGAAATGCTGAGATGCGTTTTGGCAATGCAAACAGGCAAATGACCCATCCCAAGATGTTCGTAACGATCGAGTTGCTCATTCGCCAAGTCGGAATACTCCACACCAGCTGCCCCATAAATTGAAGTGGCCACCTTTTCAATTTTTTCGCGGAGAGAAAATGAGTCGGGGTACAACATGGAAAATGTGGTGGGTTCGTTGCATGCTTCCACCACTGCATGCGCAAGTTCTATGGCACCTGCTCCGCCGTCGGCGAAATGTGTACACACAGCAACTCGCGCACCCATCTCTTGTGCAATACGGCGAATCGCTTCGTGTTCACTTGCATGATCTGTAGGAAATGCGTTAATTGCCACGACGGGCGAAACACCATGCACTTGTACATTTTCAATTTGCTTACGCAAATTTGCAGCACCTGCCAAAACATGTTCCGGGTTTTCTTCTAAGAGTTCTGGAGGCAGAGGTCTACCAGCAACAATTTTGTACTCGCCGCTATGCGCTTTTAACGCACGTACGGTTGCTACCAGAACTGCGGCATCGGGTTTCAAACCCGACACTCTGCATTTGATATTGAAGAAACGCTCGGCGCCCATGTCGGCGCCAAAACCAGCTTCAGTAATGACGTAGTCGGCCATGCGCATTGCCATGAGGTCTCCCATTACTGAAGAGTTGCCCGTGGCAATATTTCCGAAAGGTCCCGTGTGCACAATGACCGGGGTGTTTTCTAAGGTCTGCATCAGGTTTGGCTGCAGTGCATCTTTCAAAATCACTGCCATTGCCCCGGCTGCACGCAGGTGTTCTGCAGTAACTGCTTCACCAATGGTGGTGTACCCCACCACAATGCGACCCAGGCGTTGACGCAAATCTTTCAACGACGTCGATAAACCGAGAAGTGCCATCACTTCCGATGCAGCCGTGATGTCGAAACCCGTATCGCGTGCAACTCCGTCCATCTTGCCTCCACGGCCAATGGCGATGGCACGTAGTGACCTGTCGTTCACATCGAGCGCACGGCGCCATGTGATGTTGTCGAAGTCGAGACCAAGTTCATTGCCGCGAAAGAGATGGTTGTCGAGCATCGCGGCAAGCAAGTTGTGTGCGGCAGTCACCGCATGGAAGTCGCCCGTGAGATGCAGGTTCAGGTTCTCCATGGGAACCACTTGGCTGTACCCACCGCCTGCTGCTCCGCCTTTGATGCCAAAGGTGGGCCCCATTGAGGGCTGGCGCAATGTGAGCACCGCTTTTTGGCCAATGCGCCCCATTGCTTGGCCAAGACCCACTGAGGTGGTGGTTTTCCCTTCGCCCAATGGCGTTGGCGTAATAGCTGTGACCACCACATATTTGCCCGAAGGACGGCTCTGAAGCGCTTCTAAGGCTCCCAACTTGATCTTTGCGACTCCAGGGCCATACGCCTCTAAAAACTCAGCGGGCAGGTTCAGTTGGCTCGCAATGTCGCTGAGTGGCACGAGATGTGCCCGACGCGCAATATCGATGTCGGAGGGAAACGACACGGGTTTTAGTGACCACCCAGGTACGCAGCGCGTACGGCGGGGTCGTTCAGCAAGTCGGTACCCAGACCAGTTTTCACCACATGCCCAGTTTCCAAAACATAACCGCGGTGCGCACGGCGCAATGCTTGCGATGCATTTTGTTCCACAAGCAACACTGTCGTTCCCTGCTTGTTGATTTCGGTGATGATGTTGAAAATTTGCGCGATGAGTTTTGGAGCAAGACCCATAGAAGGTTCGTCGAGCAGCAACAAACGTGGACGGCTCATGAGTGCACGACCAATGGCAAGCATTTGTTGCTCACCACCAGAGAGAGTTCCGCCTAATTGCGTAATGCGTTCTTCCAGGCGTGGGAAGAGTTCCAACACCCGTGCGAAGTCGGCATCTTTAGCACTCGACTTATGATCTTTACGCGTGTAGGTACCCATGTCGAGATTCTCGCGAACAGTCATACCAGGAAAAATGCCGCGACCTTCTGGCGACTGACAAATGCCCAACTTCACACGCTCGTGCGAGGGCATCTGTGTGATGTCTTTGCCTTCGAAAGTAACGCTGCCGCCCACCACGTTGCGCAAGCCAGAAATTGTGCGCATGGTTGTGGTTTTGCCGGCACCATTGGCACCAACAAGTGTGACAATTTCACCTTCATTGACAGTGAAAGAAATGCCTTTCAACGCCTCAATTTTCCCGTAAGCAACACGGAGATCTCGCACCTCAAGCATCATCGTCGGGCACTCCTAAATACGCAGCAACCACTGCAGGGTTGTCTTGCACTTCACTTGGCGTACCCGTTGCAATGACTTTGCCAAAGTCGAGCACCACAATGCGGTCGGTCACTCCCATCACCAAGCTCATGTCGTGTTCAATGAGCAACACGGTGTACCCCTGCGCGCGAATTTTGCGAATGAGATCCATGAGCTCAACTTTTTCCGCGGGCGTAAAGCCAGCAGCAGGTTCATCGAGACACAAGAGCTGAGGCTTAGTAGCAAGCGCACGTGCGATTTCGAGTCGACGCTGATAGCCGTAGGGCAAATTGCGCGCCGCATCGCCAGCACGGTCGGCAATGCCCATGAAGGTGAGCAACTCCATCGCCATATTGCGGCCTTCTGCTTCTTCGCGATGATGACGTGGTAAGCCAAGAAGTGCTCCACCCACGCTGGTGCGATGATTCGCATCGGCACCCACCATGACATTTTCAATTGCAGTCATGTCGGGGAACAAACGAATGTTTTGGAACGTACGTGCAATGCCGCGCTTGGTAATTTGAAAACGCTTTAAGCCCGCAAGTGACGTGCCATCAAAATGCACTCCACCACTTGTTGCTGCATACACGCCCGTCATCACATTGAAGCAAGTAGTTTTGCCGGCGCCGTTTGGCCCGATGAGACCAAGAATTTCACCGCGACGAATAGCGAAGGTGACGTCGTCGAGAGCAGTAACGCCGCCAAATTGCATGGTGACATGATCGAGTTCTAAAAGATTGTCGCTCATGGTCACTCCTTGCTTCCCAGAGCAGTTCCGCTTGACGGCTTCCACGACTCGAGCCAGCGCTCTTTACGTATTTTGCGCGGAATGAGACCCTGTGGCCGAAAAACCATAACCAATACCAGTGCGACACCAAATACAAACACGCGCTTGTCGGCAAAACCACGGAAACGCTCTGGCATCCACGCCACCAACGCCCCACCGACAACGGCTCCCCACATGTTTCCTGCTCCACCAAGCACAACTGCTGCAAGGAACAAAATAGACAGTTGCAATGGGAAGTTGTTGGGGTTAATGAATTGCACCTTGCCGGCATACAGCGAACCCGCAAGACCACCAATGGCTGCACCTATAGCAAATGCCCACAATTTAAATTTGAATGTGTCGACACCCATGAGTTCTGCTGCGTCTTCGTCTTCGCGAATGGCGTTCCACGAACGGCCCACGCGACTATTTTCTAAGCGACGCAATAAGAAAATCACGATCAAAATAGTGGTGAAACCTAAGAAGTAATACGGCTTTGCGTCGAGTACACCAAACTTTAATGGCCCAATACTTGGGGGCGTAGCAATGTTGCTAATACCGCGACTGTCTCCGAGCCAATGCATGTTGTTTGCTGTAATACGAATGATTTCGCCGAAGCCGAGCGTGACGATGGCTAAATAGTCTCCGCGCAATCGCAATGTTGGTGTTCCCAAAATGACACCGGCAAGCATGGAAACCAACACAGCAATGGGCATGCACAACAGCCACGGCAAGTTGGCGTGTTGGCTCGACAAAATGGCAACCGTGTACGCACCAACTGCGTAAAAGCCCACGTAACCAAGGTCGAGCAGCCCGGCAAGACCTACCACTACGTTGAGGCCCAATGCCACCAAAACGAAGATCACTACTTGGTCGGTGAGAACGCTCGGGAAACTGGTTCCTGGTGTCTCGACAATCCAACCCAACACCGGCACATTTGGCCACCAGGGCAACAGATACAACGCGAGAATGCAAATGGCCCCGAACGACCAACGCACAGAACGCGACTGCTTCGCCAGGGCTTCACCTAAACGCGAAACAGAACGTGCCCCAGAGGTAACGCTTCTTAAAGATTCAGACAAACTCATACACGCGCCTTAGCTAGCGATTCACCCAAAAGACCCGTTGGGCGGAACATCAACACCACAAGTAACAACACAAAGGCAATGACGTCTTTCCATTCGCCTCCGAAAAGCGCCGAGCCATAGTTCTCTGCAAGGCCAAGGACTATTCCACCCAGCAAAGCGCCTTTGAGGTTTCCAATGCCGCCAAGTACTGCGGCAGTGAAGCTCTTCACGCCAAGAAGGAAACCGATGTTGAACTTCGACTGGTCGTACACCAAAGTGAACATCATTGCTGCCCCACCAGCCATCACGCCGCCGAGTAGGAAAGTAATCAAAATAACGAAGTCAACATTGACTCCCAATATCTTTGCCGTTTCAACATCTTGAGCAACAGCACGTACACCACGACCTAGGCGGGTGCGATTCACAAACAACAACAATGCAGTCATCATGAGCAAAGCACCAATGATGACAATCACATAGTCAATACGAATGTCGGTTCCGAACAGTTGAAAAAGTGTTTTCTTCTCGAGAACACGTGGGGTTTGATACTGCTCGCGGTCGCGTGGGCCCCAAATGGCAACGGCTTCGGTAATTGCTGTTGACGCACCAATTGCCGAAATAAGAAAAGCTAAACGCGGAGCCTGACGTCCACGGCGGAAGATGTTGAGATACATCCACGCAATGGGGCCAGTACCAATAATTCCGAAGATGAGGTTTGACTTCGGTGTATCGAAGAAGACAAGCCCCACAACAAATGCAGTAACGAATGCCAGCACTATTGCGCCAAATTGGTCACCAGAGCCACGCAGAGGGCGGTAAGCGGCGCGTTCTAATGCAACTGCACCTGCGCCCGAGAGAACCATGGAGCCGAGTAAACAGGCCAACAAAATGAGAACAAGTTGGAACCCAGTGCGATACGGGTAATCGCCAGCTTCCAACATGGGAAGCCCCAACACATTTGTTGCCGTAATGAGCGAGGCAAATGTGCCAATCATAAAAATTTCTGAGTGGGCAAAGTTGATGAGGCGCAACACGCCATACACCAAGGTGTAGCCCAATGCCACGAGGGCATAGATGGAACCCAGCGCTACGCCGGTCACCGTGAGGTCCCAAAATGTTCTGTAAATCAGCCAGTCGCGCATGTGTCCCCGAGAACGAAGTTGTTCCCCTGTTGTCTAGCAGAAAATGTCATATATAAAAGAATGGCCGGGAACATTTGTTCCCGGCCATTCTCAAAAAGTTTCTCTCAGTGAGAGAAGGAGTTTTATTCGATCAAACCGATAACTGCAATTGCGCCTGCTTCTACCTTGTAGGCATAAACAGCGTTTCCTGCAACTTCACCAGTCTCATCCCACTTGATCTGCTTGGTTACACCAGCAGCATCGTAGGTACCGAGGAACTCAAGAACGCCAGCGCGGTCGGTCTTGCCAGCAGCAATTGCGGCAAGGAATGCCTTTGCTGCGTCGTAAGCCTCTGCACCGTAGGTCTGTGGTGTTTCGCCAGGGAACTTGGCTGTGTAAGCAGCAGCAAATTCAGCGTTTGACGCACCGTCTGCACATGTGCAGGTGATGATGGATCCATCAGCAGCAGGACCTGCAGCTTCGATGAAACCATTGTCTTTTACGCCGTCACCGAACACGAGTGTTGCGGTCACGCCAGCGTCACGAAGTTGCTTGGCAAGCTTGCCAGCTTCTGCGTAGTAGCCGCCGTAGAAAATTGCATCTGGAGCAGCTTCTTTCATCTTGCTAACAGCAGCTGAGAAGTCAGCAGCTTTAGGGTCGATGGAATCGCTTGCAACAACAGCATCACCAAGAGTTGTCTTCACAATGTCGGCAAGACCCTTACCGTATTCTGAAGCGTCGTCGATAACGCCAACTTTGGCTGCAGCCAATGTCTTTTGGATGTAGGTAGCAATGGCTGGGCCTTGCTTGTCGTCACCAGCAAGTGCGCGGTGGAAGACTTTCCAGTTGTTGTCATTCAAATCTGCATTCGTTGCCGAAGGAGTAATGATGGCAAGACCTGCTGCATCGAACAATGGGTTAGCAGCTTTTGACTCACCTGAGAATGCAGGTCCAACGATGCCAAGAATGCCGGCGTCGTCGATTGCTTTCTGAGCAAGTGCTGGAGCTTGTGCTGGGTCACCTTGTGAGTCGAAGTCAACAAGTCCAACCTGGCAACCAGGGTTTGCGGTGTTGAATTCACTCACGGCAAGGTCTGCACCAGCGCGAATGTTTTTACCGAGGTTGCCGGCATCGCCTGAAAGCGCACCAAAGAAGGCAATGGAAACGCCTTCGCAGGTCACGCCGTCAACAGCTGCTGCTGCGGTGTCTTCGGTTACTTCGGATGCAACGGTATCTTCCGTTACTGAGCTGTCGCTGTCGCTACCGCATGCTGCAGTAACGAAGGCAAGGCTCACTGCAATTGCGCTGACGCGCAACAAAGTGGATTTCTTCATTATTTTCTCCCCTTGTTCTATGAGTCGACTTTGACCCACAGGTTGGTTGGTGGTTACCGCAAGGTTAGACCGTCTTAACAAAACGTTCAATAGATGACTTTTGGCTCAGTATCTGCCCAAATACTTATGGAATAAGGGTTTTACGAAACTTGGAGACGAACCGTCAATTTTTGCGCCGAAAAAGAGGACTTTTTAGCCACCGACACCCGGAAAACGCACGACCCTTTTCGAGCGGCCGCCACCAGGTATTTCCCCGACACTGCGCAACTCCCACTGCTGCGGGTCCAGGTGGTTTTCCCTTTCGACATGGTCGAGGCAATGCGGGTGAGCAGGATCTTCGACTTCACCTTTACTTTGGCGACTTTTTGCACCAAGCCACCCACAACAACTTTAGGCACAACTTGAGAGGCTTGAGCAGTAGTTGCTCCAAATGCCTCAACACTAAATGTTGGCGTCGCACCGTTAACAAGGCCGCTAACGGTGCAGGTAACTGCAGTTGTTCTGCACACCTCTAAACCACCTGATGTTTTCACTACATAAACAGTTGGGCTTCCGCTACTGAGTACAGCTGCAGACCATGTGAGCACAACAGCCTTATTTCCAGGTACCGCGCTTACGAATTCAGGCGCTGCTACCCAAGTAGCGCTTGGCGTGACTGTATTTGATGCGGTGGAAGCAACACTTGTGCCCATCACATTTGTGGCTACAACGCTGAACGTATATGAAAAAAGATTTTGCAATCCCGAAAATGTGCACGAGAGTTCCGTTGTTGTGCAAGATGCGCCTCCTGGTGAAGACGTAACTTTGTACGTTGTAATGGCACTACCACCGTTTGCAGGCGCAGCCCATGTCACTGTTGCTGCACCATCGCCCGCAACTGCGCTCGGCGCACTTGGCGCAGAAGGAATAGTTGCAGGCACCACTTGAATTTCAGGAGAAGGGATACCAATCCCCAAACTGTTTGTTGCAGTAACCGAAACGCTATAGGTGGTTCCATTCGTCAAATTTCCCACCACGCAACTACGCCCTGCTGCATCGGTGGTACAAGTAAGCCCACCAGGATTCAGCGTTGCGGTGTAACCCGTAATTGCACTTCCACCGTCAGAGTCTGGCGTTGACCACGACACTGTGGCCGTACCATTTCCCGCTGCTGCAGATACCGCAGTTGGGGCAGCCGCATAGCAAATGTTGCCACAGGTGTATAACAACAAGTTGGGTGACTGCGTTCCAGCACTTGCACTTCCGTGCACCATGGTGACTGCATTAGTTGTTGCTTTCGACAGAATTTGATTAGCGACTGCAGTTGGCGTTGCCGTACGCGACGTTTCTAAAAGACGCGCAACTGCGCCTGCCACAAATGGCGCAGCCATTGATGTTCCCGACAACAACGCCCAAGCGTTATCAGAGGCAACACCCGTACCTGGAGTTGGGTCTAAGGAGTCATCAGGAACTGTTGGCCATGCCGACTTGATGTCATAGCCGGGCGCCATAATGTTGACGCAGTCGCCATAATTTGAAAATGAAGCTTCTTGATTATCACGCCGCGTAGCACCAACGGAAATGGTGCCATTTGTGCACGCTGGAGTGATGTAATTGGTATTACCGATGTAGGCGCCGCTATTTCCTGCTGCAACAACAACCGCTACTCCATCAGCCTGCAAAGCAAGTACTGCTGCTTCCAAGGAAGCCGAGTATCCCCGAGTTGCCCCAAGGCTCATGTTTGCAACTGCCGTATTTGATCCCGTGTGGTTGCTCGTTACCCAGTTCACACCAGCTACGACCGCAGAAACATCTGTTCCTGCAATGCAAGTAGCTTGTGAACCACCAGGGAAAACGCGAACAGGAATAATGCGTGCAGCTTTGGCAACTCCATAGGTGGCTCCTGCAGCAATTCCCGCAACGTGCGTGCCGTGCCCACAACCATCGTCGGTAGAGCCCAAACCCGGCGTGAAATAGCCAGCAGCAACACGGGTAGATGCTGGCGCAAACTCGCTATGCGACCTACGTATTCCTGTGTCGATGATGTAAATATCGACACCAGCACCGGTGGAGGTGTAGTTGTATCGTGCATCGAGCGTTGATGAAGCCTGATCAATGCGATCCAGACCCCAGTTGCCCGCAGTACTCCAATCTGAACCGCTGGGAGCGGGGATTGTTTGGTCGACAGCAATTACGACTCTTTGATTGATCTCAATATTCCTCACACCAGTGAACCGCGACCAAGTAGCAGCCTCTGTTGCAGTGAGCATCGCTTCAATGAAGTCAACGGCACCAAGGTGAGTAGACGCCACATGCACACCATCGGCAACCATTGCATTGGTAATCGAGAGTGCAGCAGCGTTGTCTTGCGCGAGGACAATGTAACTTTCACGTTCTTCTACTGCTGAAGCCGGTTCAGCAAAAGAAACAGCTGTAACCGACAAAATGCACATAGCAATACAGGCAGTTTTTCGCCTGAATTGTGCCCAGTTCATATTCCTAGTGTACGAACTCCAGTGTGAGAGTTCGGTAAGAAATCAGTGATTAGCGGATTCGGGAAGCCTTGACAGTGAAGCTCGACTTCGTGATCTGCTTCATCTTGAGAGTCACCAGCTTCTTCGTGGTGGTGAGGAGGTACTTGCCATTGCGGTACACATCAACTTTTCCCTTGCCTGAAATACGCAGCGTCACCTTGTCAACTGTGCGGCTCACCACCGACACTTTCGGCGCTGCATTCGTGCTCAGCAAGTCTTCAGCATTTGCGGGTACTGCGTTACGAACTGGAACCAGAGTGGTAGGAGTTGTTACTACAGGTGCAGGAACCGTCGTTGGTGTGGGAAGTGTTGTTGGTGGGGTTTCCACCGGAACTGTTGTTGGCGGCACTTCTACCTCAGCTCCACCAGAGCCTGCTGCACTTGCTATTCCGGTGAACAGCAAGAGATTTACCGAGCCAACAGGGTCGGTCACCACATTCTGGGTTGCGTTCAACGACATAGCAGAAGCTACTGCTGCCGGGGTCAACGTGGGCGTTACTTCCAACAAAAGTGCGGCTGCACCTGCTACGTGAGGTGTTGCCATTGATGTACCCGACAACGAACGCGACGCTGTTGGCGACGAAGTTGCAGCAGAAACAATTGCTGAGCCTGGTGCAAAAATATCGACACACGATCCGTAGTTTGAGTAATACGCACGAGCATCGCTAGCTTCCGTCGCCCCAACTGTCATTGCCGATGGCTCACTTGCGGGCGACACTCCACACGCATCTGCATTTTCGTTTCCTGCAGCAACTGCCATCACAATGCCATCGGCAACTGCGCGTGCAACTGCTGCATTCATTGCTGGGGAGTACGACCCACCCAAAGACAAGTTTGCAACTGCTGGGGTTCCTGCAGTGTGATGCGCAATCATCCAGTCGATACCCGCAATAACTCCTGCAGTACTACCCGAGCCCGAACAGTCGAGTACTCGAATAGGAACGATGGTTGCTTGCGGTGCCACGCCAAAAGTTGACCCAGCAACTGTTCCTGCCACGTGTGTTCCGTGACCCTGACAGTCATTTGTTCCATTGCCGTCGGAAACTGCGGTAAAGCCTGTTGACATACGACCAATAAATTCAGAATGACCGGCATACACGCCAGTGTCGATGATGTATGTAGTTACACCTAAACCAGTTTGGCGACGAGTGACGTTTCCATCTAAGGGAAGCGCACGCTGGTCGATGCGATCGATACCCCACGACGCAGCAGTGACTGGAGTAGTGGTTGGTGCTGCAGGTGCAACTGCACTCGACGAAGCCGATGCGGGGCTATTGCCTACCGCATTTGTTGCCACGACCGTCACGGTGTACAAAGTTCCGTTGGTAAGGCCAGCAATAATGCATCCGAGCTGAGTAGAGGCTGTGCAGATATTTCCACCAGGTGCAGCAGTTGCTTTGTACATAGTGATTGGCGAGTTGCCGTCACTGAGTGGAGCTGCCCACGACACGACGAGTGCACCATTTGCAGGAGCGGCCGACGCATTACGTGGAGCGCTAGGAAGCGCAGGAGGAAGTGCAGCAACAAAATTCCAGTTCAATGCAACAGTTCCGCGACGACCATTCCATCCGTCGATGGCAATTTTATATTCGGTTCCTTCAACGACGTTTCCTACTACCTTGCTCCACACGGCAGAAGAGTTTGGTGCATCGTCATTCATGCCGAGAACGTTCAATGACGCTACAGAAGTACCTGAGTACACACCCAAGAGCGTGTCGAAGTTGCTGCCCTCAGTCGTCACAGTCAATACACCATTGTTGGGAGCAACCCAGCGGTACCAAATAGACGCTGCCCCACCAACACCACCATGAGTTGGTTCGCCAGTTTCACGAGTGGCGAGCGCAGTGTTGCCCGTTGCCGTTCCTGTGATACCCACTACAACTTCTGCCGCTGCAAATGCGTCATTTGTGAGAGCCTGGAATGGTGTTGATGACACCACAGTTGATGCTGCACTGTTTCCTGCGGTGTTCACTGCGCGCACGCGGAAATAGTGGAGCACGTCGTTGTTGAGACCAGTAACAGTTGCAGCAGTAGATGTTGAAGTTCCATCGGCAAAAGTGAGCCAAGTAGTGGTGTTAGCAATTGCATATTCCACTACATAGTCGGTTACGGCAGCACCGCCATCGGAGCTCGGCGCGTTCCAAGTGAGAGCAACTGCATTATTTGTGGGCGCAGCTACTAGTGCGAGAGGAGCTGTAGGGACGCTTGGTCCAATGGGCAATGCACTTGCTACGAAACTCCAGTTGAGCTTCACCGCACCTTTGCGCGCATTCCATCCATCAACTGCAATGGAGTACTCCGTTCCAGCAACAATGCTGGCTTCCACCTTGCTCCACAACACACCCAGCTTTGGAGCATCGTCATTCACCCCAAGAACAGTGAGTGCGTCTAGAGCACTACCGGAATAGACACCAAGCAGAGTGTCGAAATTACTTCCTTGAGTGGTCACACTCAACACACCATTACTCGGAGCGGTAAAGCGGTACCAGATCGAGGCTGCTCCACCAACACCACCGTGAGCTGGTTCGCCAACTTCACGAGTAGCGAGAAGAGTGCTATCAACCACTGCGCCGGCGTTACCAAGAAGCGCGATGCCACCAGCGAACGGATCGTTGGCACCGAGAGCAAATGGACGAGCAGAAACAATATTCGATGCTGCACCCGTACCAGCAGTGTTCACTGCCTTCACACGGAACTGATAGGTCGTGCTGTTTGTCAGTGCCGTCACCGTTGCAGACAGGCTTGCCGAAACACCATCGTTGACTACTGTCCATAAGGTGCCGTCGACGCTGTATTCCACGATGTAGTCGGAGATATTGGCACCACCATTGGTGCTCGGAGAAAGCCACGAGAGCGCAACCGACGCGTTACGAGCTTCAGCGCTTAAGGTGCGCGGCGCACTTGGAACAACAATTGGTGCACTTTCAAGGCTTCCCGAATACAACAATTTGTTCGGCGACAAGCTTCCGGCATTACCAACTAGATCAGAAGTGGCATTGAGCACTAGGGATTGCGAAATAGATTCAACAGTTGCTGTTGGCGTAGCTGCGAGCAGAAGTGCTGCAACACCAGCAACGTGGGGTGATGCCATCGAGGTACCCGACAATGTTGCAATAGCGGTATCAGAACTGATTGATGAAGAGGTGATGCCTTGGCCTGGGGCAAAAATGTCGAGGCAAGAACCAAAGTTAGAAAATGATGAGCGCACATCTGTTGTGCCAGTTGCTCCTACGGTAACCGCACCTGGTGCACTCGCTGGCGAGAAACGACACGCATTGGCGTTGCTGTTTCCCGCTGCCACCACAAACACCACTCCATCGGCAATGCCGCGGGCAACCGCTGCGTTAAGAGCTGTTGATGAAGAGCCACCCAGGCTCATGTTGGCAACAGCAGGAACTCCTGCTTGGTGGTCACCAATGATCCAGTCGATACCTGCGATAACGCCAGAGGTGGATCCGCTACCGCTACACGACATCACTCGAACAGGAACAAGAGTTACTGACTTTGCGACGCCGAATGTGGTGCCACCCACGGTGCCTGCAACATGCGTTCCGTGTCCGTTGCAGTCGTCAGTGCCGCGCCCATCGGAGATAGAAGTAAACCCTGGCGCAATACGACCTGTGAACTCGCTGTGCGTGGCTCGGATTCCGGTGTCAACAACATAGGTGGTCACACCAGTACCCGAGTTGGCATATGAATACGTGTTGTTCAGTGGCAAGTTGCGCTGATCAACTCGATCGAGGCCCCATGTGGGGTTGGCTTGATCGGCAGAGATAGAAACCACGGAGTCGAGTTCAATAGATTCAACATTCGAGTTTGCAGTGAGTTCAGCAACTGCAGCAGCCGTTAAGTCTGCTGCGAAACCTGTGAATACATTGCGGAACGAAGTGACGTTGGTTGCATCAACGGCACTAGCAAGTGACTCTGCTGCCGAAAAAGACGAAGTGGATTTCAAACGAACGATATAGCGACCGCCGGCAACTGTCGATGTGTCCACCGCAGGGGTGTCGTCAACGAGACGTACAATCTTGTTGAGTTCAATGGATGAGACATCGGAGTCTTTCCGAAGTCGTGCGACATCGGCAGAGTCGAGAGTGGCCACGAACCCATCGGCAGCAGAAGTGAAAACGTCGGTGACCGTATTGCCGAGTTGCATTTCCTTGCGCAATTTGCTGCTCAGGTTGCTCGCGGCGTCG
>JAURNB010000200.1 GCA_030830415.1 Acidimicrobiales bacterium
CAAAACACACCTACGGAAAAATCAACAAGGAGTATGGCTTCTCTCTTGCCACTTGCCCGCCTGAAAAAGACGGCCCCATTTACATGGTGAACCTCATGAAGTATCACGAGGTTGCGCAGTACGACGGCGCCGACACCGAAGCTGCACCTATTAGCGGTCGCGAAGCCGACGACAAATACAACCCAGCATCGGTGCTCAACAAAATTGGTGCCGACATGGTCTTCATTGGTGAGGTCACCGGAAATTTCACCGGAGCTGAAGATTGGGACCGCATTGCTGTGGTTCGCTATGCAACACGCAAGTCATTTATTGACATGCAAGCGCGTAAAGACTTTAGCGAGAAGCACGTGCACAAAAATGCGGGCATGCAACGCACCGTCATTGTGTGCTGTCGTCCGCAAGACACTTCTATCGACACACGCGATCGCCCCGCCCCATCGCTCGAGTTGCGCACTATTGCAATGATTGTTCGTCAAACACCACAACGCGACGCAGCCTTTGCTGCACTTCCCGAAGCAGTGAACTTTGCTGCAGAAGGAACCATTGTCAGTGACGGCCGCATGTGGGACACCGTGCAGTTCATTCCTGTGCAGTCGGCCGACGAAGTTCCTGCAATTGCCGCACGTGTTGCCGATGCAGAGCCTGGCACCGCTTACGTCATGTCTGTTCGCGTTACCCTCGACGCCTTCACAGCACACTAAATCTCATGTTTTTAGAAATTGATCGCAGCAATATTCGCAATGTCCGCATCAACATTGGCGGCGCTTCCACCAACCCAGCTCCTGGGCAAGTGGTCATGCACATTGAACGTTTCGCACTCACCTCAAACAACATCAGCTACGCGCTGGGCGGTGACTTTCTCGACTACTGGGGCTTCTACCCCGCCGAAGAAGGTTGGGGCAGGCTTCCTACTATGGGCTACGGCGTAGTAACTGCTTCTGCGCACCCCGATATTGCAGTGGGCGGCCGTTACTTCGGCTTCTTTCCCGTTGGTGATGTTCATGTTGTCGATGCACAACCTTCACGCACAGGTTTTACAGACAACGCACCACATCGCGAAAAGCACGCCATGGCCTACAGGTCTTTCGACAAAGTGGAACCAGCAAGCACAGATGCTCAAGTGATTTGGAACGAAGATGCTGTTCTCATTTACCGCGGGCTCTTTCTCACGTCGTACCTTGCCGACGATTTCCTTGCCGACAAAAACTTTTACGACGCAACGCAAGTCATCGTTACCAGTGCTTCCAGCAAAACTTCTCTCGCCCTTGCCCACTGTTTGAAACTGCGATCCAACATCACCTCAGTTGGGCTCACTTCTGCGAGCAACAAAGCTTTTGTTGAGTCAACGGACCTATACGACCAGGTGATCACATATGACGACATCGAAACGCTGCCTACCAACAAAGCAAGTGTTGTGGTCGATATGGCCGGCAACACCCTTGTTGTTGGTCGTATACACGAACATTTCGATGCCGAGTTGAAATACTCCATGAGTATCGGCGCAACACATTGGGATAAATCAGCATCTTCCACCAACATTCTTGGCCCGAAGCCACAGTTCTTCTTTGCTCCTGGTCAACTAGTAAAACGCGGCAAAGAATGGGGCCGCGAGGTCATCAACCAGCGCCTCGATACGGCGCTCGACATTTTCATAAACGATGCCCGCACATTCAGCACCATTCAATACGCACAAGGCCCCACATCAGTAGAGCGCGTTTATAACGGTCTTATTAATGGAACCGTGCCGCCACAAGCGGGCAACATTTTAAGTATGTAAAAAGCGTTACACCGGCAAGGTGTAGCTGTTCTCCAACTCATCTTGCAACACTGTTGCTCTGGTACCTGACGTATCGACTACAATCTCTTCGTCAAGAATGCGTGTGCGGAAACTCCAGCCTTCTGGCATCTTCAACCGCGCACCAACATCTTTGAGATTGCTCGCATTGAGCGCCGGGTCAACAGCCACGCAGTACGCCTGCATGATGTATGCAAGACCATCGGGGTTCACCAGTTCATGCACCTCAGAACCAGCATCGAAGAAGAACACTGCCCCTCTATTCACATGGCGTTCTGCATAAAACTTCGGCGACGGATCTTTACCTAATTCCACCGTTGCAATGCGCCGCATGGTGAGGCCGTTGAAGTCGCGAAAGACTGGCTCCACTAAGGCAACTTTCGAGCCAAACGCATCAAGACACCAGTACCGCGGACCATTCAACTTTACAAACACCGCGCCCATCTCTTTGGCAATATCGTCGGCGTTCAACGTGTCCCACAGGTCTTGTGGGCAATCGTTAATGAGCTGCGTTCCGAACACCTCGGCCACTAGACCTTCTTCGCGTAAGAAAACTGCAAGCACTTCTCCGTAGCGCACTCCGCGCATGTTGCCGTGAACCCGTTCTGGCTTTGCTACTTGCGACATGTGACCCCCAAGGTGGAACTTGTAAACAGTGTAGTCAGTAGCACTAGGTCGGTATGAGAGAAATTGTCTCGCCAGAAGTTACAGCTGTGTACTACCGTCTCAATATGACTCAAAAAATTCGTCCCAAAAAGCAGGTGGTTGTTCCCCTAGCAGAACAGAGGGTGCTCAAAGGAATTTTTGCTGGTCTAGATCTTCTTCGCGATCTCGAAGAAGAAAAGCGAATTGAGCGCGGGCGCGATATTCGATAATTCTGAACCGCTGAAATTTGTCTTTCTCAGAACCACTACTATTTCCCCAAGCATTACTACAGGGGGAAACATGTCATCAGAACTTCGCGGCTTAGCAGGTAAACGAGTACTCATCACAGGAGGCGGAAAAGGCCAGGGTGCAAACCACGCTCGCGCATTTGCCGCCGCAGGTTGCGATGTAGCTGTGCTCGACATTGACCACGACATCAATAACATTTACCCACTCTCCACCGCAGCAATGATTGCCGAGACTGTTAAAGAAATTGAATCTTGTGGCCGCCAAGCCGTGGGAGTCGTTGCCGATCTTCGCGATGAACTCGCGGTGAAGAAAGCCATTGATGAAGTCATCGGCCGCCTTGGTCAAATTGACATTGTGGTGAACAATGCCGGCGTTGCCGCACTCGACACCATCCACGACATGCGTTCCGATGTCATGAACGCCGTTATCGATACCAACTTGAAGGGCGCAATGCACGTTGCCAAATACACAGTTGGCCCCATGATTGGCCGCTATCTCAACGGCGAAGAGTCGGGGAAAATTATCAATATTGCTTCTGCTGTCGTTGGCTCAGGTCACGCCATGTTGTCGCACTACGTAGCTGCAAAGCACGGCGTTGTTGGCCTTACGTCGGCATGGGCAATGGAACTCAGCGAATTCAATATCAATGTGAATGCCGTATGCCCAGGCACCATTGAACCAGGCGCCGGTAGAGGGTCGGGAATGGTGCAAGGACTCTCAGCAGTAATGGACATGCCCCCCATGGAAGCATTCGAAACCTTCTCAGCGCAAGGAAACATGCCAGGCAGCAAGTGGCGCTGCACGGTTCAAGACATCACCGACATGGTCCTCTTCTTAGCGTCCGACAATGCGCGGGTGATTACCGGCGCAATCATTCCTGTCGATGGCGGCCAAATGGCTAAGTAGTGCATTGAGGGCGAATACCTCGCGCGCTGATTTTCAGGCATTACGTACGCGGATAACGAGAACCGTCGGGGAAATTGCCATACAGCGCACGCTCTCCTTGTGTGACAGCGTCCACAAGCAGGTCGCCACCAACAAATGCACCTTTCCAAGAACCGCCACGCCCACCAAATACTTCTTCGCGATCTCCGCGCGATCGTGGCTTATTGATACCTACTTTGAATGCTTGAATATCGTCCCTCACACGTTCAGCAAAGCCCAGGTCATCTGTGGCGAGAGAAGCAACGAGTGAACCATTTGACGCATTCATCGCCGCCAACAATTCAGCCTCAGTGTCGACCAAAACAATTGAGTCAAGCGGTCCAAATGGTTCTGAGTGATGAAGGGCCCATCCCGATGGCGGGGCAAGAACACAAGCAGGGGCAATATACGCAGAGGTGTCTTGGCCCGCAATAAAGCGCCCACGCTCAAGGTGATCTCGCAACAAGGGAATTCCGCCTGTCTTAATGGCTTCATCGAAGAGCACTCGTAGCGACTCTGCTTTTGAGCGCTGAATGACAGGGCCAAAATGAAGTTCAGGCAATGGGTCATTGTCATTCTCCACTGCACAAGGATGTCCGAATTTCAAGGAGTCGACAACGGGAAAATACATCTCTAAAAATGCGGGCAAGAGGCTTCGTTGCACCACATAACGCGGGTAGGCAGTGCACCGTTGCTTGGCGTATTCAAAACCTTTTCTCAAATGCGCTGAAAGGTCATCCCACTGTGAATAATTCCAAATGCCCCACGTATTGAGACCTTCTTGCTCAAGAATGTGACGCTTGCGAAAGTCGGCAAGAGTTGTTGCCACTTTGCGACCATTTGTTCGACCACCAACAAAGGCCAACGCCCCAAGGTCTTGAGACGAGATGAGTGCCTCGCTCAAAGCAGCCCCAGACCCAGACACCAACGCAACTGGGAGGCCGGCACGAACCATACAAACATGGGCAAGTGTCAGAGCATGAAACCCACCTTGAGTCGGTGTTTTCGCAATGACAGCATTTCCTGCAAGTAATTGAACAAGTTCGGCATGCACCAACACGCTCAGTGGATAGTTCCACGATGCGATATTAGAAACAGGACCATCGAGCGGCCTGCGACTTTCCATCTGGCGATCAATTTGAGTGAGATACCACTCAACGCCATCGATGCAACGATCTACGTCGGCACACGCCGTACTCCAAGGTTTGCCAATTTCCCAAATAAGAAAAAGAGCGATGGTGTCACGCTGTTCACGTAAAAAGACCAAAGCCTGAGCCACGCGACTCTTGCGCTCATCAAGGGGAACCTTCGACCACTCTTTGTGTTGGCGCACCACGCCAGCCATTGCTTCTGCGGCTTGATCACCCGACATTAAAGGGGGCCCTGGAATGATTGTTGCGTCTACTGGAGAAAGGTGCGGAGAGGTGACCCCGATGTCCACCCATTCCCCGTTCACTAAATTACATAAACGATCGGATAGAAACGCCTCGGGGGCCTCTCCTTGAGCACGAGCAAAAACATCACTCCAAGCTGTTCCAGATTTAATGAATAGCGACATGTTTCGACGCTAATACCACTTCGAAAAAACTTCCATTCCGTTTACGAACTTCAAGTGATAAACTTTGAAAGTGAACAAAATGAAACGATTTGTGGCGCCATTAGTTGTTTTAACAGTGTCGTGCACAGTCTTTATTATGAGCTTCGCTCGTTTATAACTGAGCTGAACTATTCGTCTTTCAAATTGTCAATGCCGTTGCCGATAGACATAAAAGTTGGCGCCCAAAGACCAATAAAGATTCCGAAACGTTCGCCTGCGGCACCTGCATCGCCTGATTCTGTTCCACCTTGGGTGAACCAAATAACAATGCTGGCAATAACCGACAAGAATCCGAGCGCATAGGAAAGGTTCGCGCTATAACCAAATGATTTCAATTTCCTTAACATCAAGAACTCCTTAAATAAGTCTGACAGAAATTGCCGAACATCCGAAACGTAGTACCAACGCGTTCCCGAGCTTGGCTCAAGCTCATAGTTTTCGTTATTTAAAGCAAAAATAACTACCTAATTAGCAGTTATACCCGTGCAAATCGGTCGGCTTCATCACCGAAACGTTGGCAAATTTCACTCGTCACCGACGGACGCGTTCGCGCAATGGCTGCATCGAGGTCGTCCGCGGAAACATACGAGGGCTCGATGCCTTCACGTATGCGATCAAAGGCTGCAGCAGCCGCTCGTTGGGCTGCTAACTCCACGTCGCCTGGCGTATAGCCATCGGTATTGACAGCAAGTTTTTCAATATCGGCGCCACGATGATCGAGCGTTGCCAATGATGCAGTCCACAACGCGCGGCGAGCAACGAGATCAGGTGGCCCAATAGGAATCACCAAGTCGAATCTGCCTGGGCGCAGAACGGCAGAGTCAATATCACCAACAAAATTTGTGGCGCAAACTAATAGATGACCTGGAGCCGAACGATAAAGCGGAATCATTTTTAGAAGTTCGTTCACAACACCTTTTGTAGTGGGATTCTTTTCCCTTGCAGATGCAATTTCATCAAATTCATCAATGAAAACAACTGCATGATCCAATTGCAAAAGATCATTCATCGCGGTGCGAAGTTCTGCCGACATCGAATCATTACCGCTCTCCAATTTCGAGGGCAATAATTCAATAAATGGCCAACCCAAGCGCCCGGCAATTGCCTTTGCAAAAGTGGTTTTACCAGTACCTGGGGGGCCGAACAGCAACACCGTTGCAGGAGCCTTCACGCCAACTTTTTCTGCAGTAACAGGGTCTGCCAATGGCGCAACTACACGCCCGGCAATGATTTTCTTTTCTTCGTTCATGCCAGCGACGCGATCCCATAACGATGCAGAAAGAATTTCCCCGCCATATTGGTCAACAATCCGCATTGCAGTAGGTGCAATTGGCTCGAGTTTCTCGTACAACACGAGATCATGTATTCCAGTGAATCCACGATTCACAAGTGCTGTTTCTCCGGCTTGCGAGCTTGACAGCAATGCGGAAATTTTCCTCACACCTTGATGCATCAAATTTTCTTCAAGCCGTTGGAGCATGGAGGACCCCAGCCCCTGATGCCGCCATGCTGGGTCAATCGTTACAACATTGATCCAAGCATCGTCGACAACCGTGCGGGCCTGTACAACGCCAACAATTTTGCCATTGTGTAACGCGACCACACCTGGTGAACCCGAGGAGACATCATTAACAAACTGCGCAATGTCGGCTGGCTTGGTATCGACCAGAGATCTGCATTCCTCAAGCAATCGCACTGCAGGACCAATATCTGAAAGAAGCAAGTCGCGAATTACCACACCCATAGCTTAATTCTTAGCACTAATACGACCTTTGCAATAACAAGGTGCGGGCTAAATTAACCAAAATTCTCAATTTGACACACGTTGCTACAGTTTTAAGATGAACATCGTTTCGCTTTTGCCCTCAACCACAGAGATCATTTTTGACCTTGGCCTAGAAGACCAACTGAGGGGCGTCACTATTGAATGCAATTGGCCAGCAGGGGCGCGAGCAGGCCGCGAAATTGTCGTTGACACGTTCACAAAACCTGGCATGACGCCCGGCGACATTGACGCAATTGTCAAAGAACGCATGGCTGCCGGCCTCGATCTCTACAACCTTGACGACGACGCACTCGCCCGCTGCGCCCCCGATCTCATACTCAGTCAAGATCTCTGTCGCGTTTGCGCAGTGGCCAGCGGCGATGTTGATGCAGCAATGGCCCGACTTCGCTGTGATGCAACTGTTCTTCAAATTGACCCACAAAACTTGCTTGAGGTAATCGAGTCAATTAACACCATCGCGCAAGCAGCGGGTGTTTCTCATCGCGGGCTCGCTCTTACTCAAGCACTTCATGAACGGCTCTTCACCGTTTCGGAAAACGTTAAGGGAAAGACTCGCCCATCAGTATTTGTTCTTGAATGGATCGACCCCCCGTTCGGAGCTGGCCATTGGGTACCCGACATCATTGCCGCGGCAGGAGGCGAGCCAGTGCTCTGCCGTCCAGGCCAACGTTCGGTACAAACCACTTGGCAAGAAATTACTGCCGCTGCCCCCGATGTGGTCATTGTTGCACCGTGCGGTTTCAATCTTGACGGAGCAGCAGAGCAGGCGCAAGCTATTGCGCATCTTCTTCCTTCTTCAGCATCTGTTTGGGCAATTGACGCAGATTCCGTGATGGTGCGCCCTGGGCCACGCCTTGTTGACGGTATTGAGGCAATCGCTGCAATGCTTCACAACAATGCAACAGACAGTGACGTGTTACGTAAAATCCGTTAGAGATTTTTCACTACGGCTATAGCGCCACCACATTGATGACCCCACAATGATGGGCAAAAACCAAGTGAGTGAGCGATACAGAAGTGTTGCACCCGTTGCGTCGATGGTGCTCACCCCTGCCCTTTCAAGCAATGCAATCAACCCCAATTCCGCAAGACCAGTTCCACCAGGTATCGGCGACAGAGCAATCACGACGCGAACAAGTGAAAACGCCACAAGGGCTTCCCAGAGAGTGAGACCCTGCACTTCAAAGACCACTGAAGAGGTCCATAAACAAATAAAACCCGCGGCCAAAGTGCCTACAGAAGCAGCAAAGATTACCGCCCACCTTATTCGCAATAATTCAATGAGCCCAATACGCATCTCAGAAGAAAATGCCAGGGGCTGAGTACGTTCTACAACTGCTCGGGTGCGAATAAACCGCAGTGAAATTTTACGAAGCAAAAATGCTCTCAGCCAAGCCGAGAATCTTCCGACGAGTAAAAAAAGTTTCGCGGACCGCAATGCCATCCACCAAAAAACTAATGAAAACAAAATAATCGGTACGCCAACCAACACAGCCAGAGCTTGTGGTGAAGTTGCTGTTCCTCTAATCACCGGAATCGAAAGAAGCACAACGGGTAGACCCCAAGTAGAGAATGAAGGCACAACTGCAGTTGCGATAATTGACGATGCAATTGAAATATGAGCAATTCCCCACCGAGTAAACATGTGAATACGCATTCCGGTGCCCACTAACCCGCCACCGAGAACAATTCCATACCCCGCCGCAAGTGCCGACTGATCTGTCATCACCGCCTGGCGAAGCGTCACCCCCGGCGAACATGCCGCAAGGAAGGCCCCCCTCGCAATGATCATGACTACTGCCGCCCCCAACAATGGAAGAAGGGAAATGCGCGGTAACTCAAAGAGTCGGTTCCAGATATCGACAAGCACCGTGCGCTGAACAAAAGCAAGAGAACCCACGATGGCAAGAATTAACAAAGGGCCAAACACTTTTCGCACTGAAATGAAACCTAACTGCCACCCACGCAAGGTGACTGCGACTTTTGCCTCACCGCTGAGCTCATGGCACGCCTCAAACATGCGACATGCGGTTTAGGAAGCCCTAGGCGCCCCTGAAGGCATTGGGTCCAGTTCATTCGCCCATTTTTCAAAGAAAAATCGCAGGTCCTTCAAAAATGATTCATCAGTGGGTAATTCCCCGTCAGAGAATCTGGCAACGGAACGCATCATCTGTGCAAGCACATCATTTTTTAGAGAGATTTCTATTTCAGAGGCTCGGACAAGCAAAAGTTCTTTACTGAAATGCTGTGCAAGCACAAATACGTCGGCAAAATCGCGCGCCTCAGCCCGATCAAACAAAGCTAATAATTTTCGGCCAGCAAGTTCTTCATGACTAAAGGTTGGACCAAGGATAGAAAATTGTGATGGATAATGAGCAGCGACATCTATTGCTATATCTACGAGCACTTCATCTGTGCCCTTCACGTGAAGCCTTACAAAGAAAGCATCAGACTGAAGAACTTCACATTTCCATTCGCGAACTCCCGCCTCCTTAAGGAACTGCTCACGCACTTCCCCCACATCCACTCAACCCTTTTCTCCAAAAAAGTCAAGATCTTTTGTAGGCCGACTAGTGAGTCCGCTTGCCAGAAGCGCGCCTCCACCGGCAAGCAAAAAACCATCTGAAGCGGGCAATGAAAAGAACATACGCGCCACTTCAATTTGGAACGCAGATGGACCAGACATTTACGATGCAGTCTCTATAAGCGATTGCCAATGAATGCGAACATTGCGAGGCAGCACCAGTTCATTCCAAGAATCGATGAGGAGCGCACCATCGACATAGGCCATGAGATCTTGGGGCATTCCTTCACGAATCACGACTTCATAAAGCCGCGCACGCTGACGTCGATCACGCACTTCATATTCATGACCTGGTCGAGACCAATTGAGCGAAAGCGGCAAAATAACCGGCTCAAACACTGTGCTCACATCGAGTCGCCACAGTTGATTGGGCACATAAATTGGTCGGCCTCGTGCCATTTCAATTTTTGAAAATGTGATCCGGTGCTGCAATGTGAGTTCATACCCGGCCACCTCTATTAATCTTTCAACCGTCTCAAGATTCGGGGATTTACGGCCGCGCTCGTATGCCGACAATGTGGAGCGAGATGTACCAGCCTGCTCTGCCATTGCCTGCTGTGTGAGCCCCGCTGCAAGCCTCGCTTGTTCAATGATTTGTATGGCCATTTCCATAGCGTATCCAATCGGATACATTTTGCGCCGGCTGATTTTTCGCAAGGCCGCCTCTGAGCGCTCCCGGCATGAATCGAACATGCGACCTGCGGTTTAGGAGACCGTGGCTCGATCCCCTGAGCTACGGGAGCGGGGGATGGTGCGAAATGTGGTGCGAAATTCGCCGCCACACCTTGCGTCATCTCTAGAGAGGTTACTAGTGCCAGCGAGATGCGGAAAGAAACAAGGAA
>JAURNB010000201.1 GCA_030830415.1 Acidimicrobiales bacterium
CATTGCCGACTCCATTGGTGGAAAACAGTTTTCCGGTATTGGTGGGCATGAAGACTTTGTTGCCGGCCCGGGGCTCAGTGTGGGTGGACGCAGTTTGGTTTGCATGCCTTCAACAACCGTGGTGAAAGGGGAAGTGGTGTCGCGTATTTTGGGCCGATTGCCCGAAGGTTCCGTGGTCACCACGCCACGCCATCAAGTTGATGTAGTGATTACAGAGTTTGGCGCAGCTGAATTGTCGGGACTTTCTATTGCCGAGCGTTCACGTGAACTTGCCCGCATTAGCCACCCCGATTTTCGCGATCAGTTGTTGTCGACGGCCGAAGTGTGGCCCATCGACTAACACTTCAACTGTCTACCGAGTAGGTTTTTGTGGTGCCGCCGCTCATTCGACGTATCGCTGATTGCCCAACAGAAAGTTGGGATTCACCTGCGGTGGAGTGGTGGACCCTTATCAGCGGCGACCACACTGCGAGTAATCAATTAACGGCTGGCATTGCCGAGATTCCCGTGGGGGCCGATGCGCCTGAACGAGGCCATACGCATGATGCCGCAGAAATCTATTACTTCATTAGCGGTACTGGTTACATGAAAGTTGATGGTGAAATTGCTCGCGTTGCAGCTGGCGACACCGTGTTCATCCCTGAAGGTGCGGAGCATTTTGCTGCGAACGATGGCACTGAACCCCTCAGGCTTTTTTATGTATTCGCCCGTGACGCATTTTCCGATGTGCACTATGAATTTCCCGGAGAAAAATAATGCGCAAAGCGTTGGGTTTGGGAGTTGCTGCAATAGTGGCCACTGCAATTGTGTTTGCAGTAGGGCAAAACAACAACGAAGGTACATCGGAAGTTCCAGTGAGCACTTTGGCTCGTGCAGTGAAAAACATTGCTGGAGGCGAAGTGGCTCAAGTTGGTGCCGTCCCCTTTCAAGTGTCGCTTCTCTCTGCTCAGCCCGATTCAATTACTTCCAACCCAAATGATTCATCGAAATGGGTTTTAGGTCAGTGCGGTGGCTCACTCATAGCTAAGCAATGGGTGCTGACTGCAGATCATTGTGTTTTGCGCAATAATGCTGGAGCCATTGAAACTCGTTACGTATGGATAGGAATTGGTAACAATAATTTCAATGATTCTTTCGTTAACCCGTACCTATTTCGCGTGAGTGAGGCTTACCCCGCACGAGTTGGCGATGTAGGCCTCGATCTCATGTTGTTGAAACTCAGTCAAGCAGTTACCTACTCTGCCAACGTGCAACCAGTGGCGCTGCCCGTTGCACTCGACCCAAATATTTGGCCTGTAAAAGATGCCATTGCAACACTCAGTGGGTGGGGTAAACAACTTGACGGCACTACGTCACCAGTGTTGAGAAAAGTCAACACAGAGGTTGGCGATTCCCCTAACGATCTCGCATGTCGAGATAGCGCAGGCAACGCCCGATTCACTGATTTTTATGATTCGGCAAAAGATGTGTGTGTCAAAGGTGGAATACGAGACAACGAATTAGCGGGTGCCTGCCCGGGCGATAGCGGTGGGCCGATGACAGTAACTGTTGACGGTGTTCCCGTTTTGGCGGGAGCTGCAAGTGTGGCATTGGGCGTACGGAAGGAAAACGGAGAGGTGAACTTCTGTACCGGATACCTACCTGTTTTGTATGCCCGAGTCCCCTCGAATATCGGCTGGATTGTTCCTGCTGCAGTAACGAATATTGCGATCACTGCAGCGAGTGGAGGAGTGCAGATCTCTTGGGGCAGCCCCGTAGCCACTCCGGCACTTCCTGTCACTGATTATGTTGTGCAGTTACGTGAAGTAGGTGTTGCTGAGTTTGGTGAAGTCAATGATGGTGTATCGCTGAACCAGAGTGTTCTGATCTCTGGAGTCGACCCAACAAAGACGTATGAAGCACGTATTGCAGGTGTCAATGCTGTCAACGCTGCCGATACGCAGCAGCGATTGTTTTCTCCCGTTGTGCGCTTCGCTGGGTCGGGAGTCGTGGTAACGACCACCACCTCGACCACTACTACGACTACTACGACGACCCCCACCACCACGACCACCACTACGACCACTACGACCACCACGACGACCGTGCCGACAACATCGACTACCGCAACAACGTCAACACCAGCGTCGTCGCCTACTTCAACGGTGGTGGTGGAGTCTCCACGCGTGAACCCATTTATTTCCGGTGCACAAAATGGCGAGAAAGACATCGTGCCTGCGTTGACCTCTGTGCCGCAGGCAGCGGCGAGTACTTCTCCGCCGGCAATTGAAGTCAGCACAGCAGTTGGGCAAACCCTAGGTTTTATTGCCACCGCTCAGGTGGCAGGAGTGGCTACACCTAAGGGGTCAGTGGTTTCGGTGCGCGTAGCTAGGGCTTCATCTAAAATTTGCTCAGTGAAGAAGTCGAGCTTGGTGCTGAAAAAGGCGGGACAGTGTCGCATGACCGTGCTCGTGAAAGCAGGAAAAGCAAAGGCCAAAGCCACTTCGGCCACATTGACCGTGAAGTGACCTTTTTCTTAGGTAGTTCTTAAGAATAAGTACCTTTGCTGACGGGACATTCATCACTTTTTCATTTAGGTTCGTGGTGTCGGCGAGTACGCTGGAAGTAGGAACCATGAAAAACACATCTTCACGTCCATTTTTAGCCCGTTTTGCCAATCTTGGGATCGCTGGTGCACTGGGTGCTTCGCTTTTAGTGACTTTCATACCTCCTGCAGTGGTGTCGGCTGTTGCGCCTGCTGGCGAGTACATCGTTACCTTCGACGCCGCGAGCAACCTGAGCAGCAAATTGCGCAAGGAAATGCAACTCGGCAATACGGTCACCGACGTTTTCACTTCTGCTGCCGATGGGTTCGTGGCCACTCTCGACTCTGCCGATGTCGCACGACTTCGGAAAGACTC
>JAURNB010000202.1 GCA_030830415.1 Acidimicrobiales bacterium
ACACCGTGTCACTGTTCTGGAGAAAGAAGAGTTGGCCGGCGGACAAGTACGCCTTGCAGCAAGTGTGCCAAACCGAGCCGAGTTTGGCGATCTCATTCGCAATCAGCTCACTGAATGTAAACGCCTCGGGGTTGCTATTGAATACGGTGTTTCTGCTTGGCCTGGTTTAGTGCTCGAACGAAATGCGCAGCACGTTGTGGTTGCAACTGGTGCTGAGCCACAGCAACCATGGTGGGTTGCTGGTGAAGGCGTCACCGTTGGTGTGGCCGATGTACGACACGTGCTTGAAGGGTCTGCTGATCCATTTGGCACTGTGGTCATCATCGACGAAATTGGTTTCCATCATGCAACTTCAGTTGCAGAACTTCTTGCCGACCGTGGCTGCAACGTTGAAATTGTGACCCCAGGAATGGTGGTCGGACAAGACCTTGGCATCACCCTCGACATGGAAAATTGGCTCATTCGTGCCCACGCAAAAGGCATCGTGCAAAGCACCGACCTTGTTCCCATGGGGCTCGCTGGCAACGAACTCACATTGCTCCACCACCCCACCGGAACGAACTACACACGTACGCCCGACTGGGTGGTGTTAGCAGTTCCTCCGCAGCCCGTGGAATGGCTGTACCACGATCTTTCTTCCAACACCGCGCTACGCGATGCAGGAATCACTATTTCACGAGTGGGTGATGCCGTTGCACCTCGCCGCGCACACGCTGCAGTCATTGATGGCGAGCGAATAGGCTCGTCAATCTGATGATCGCTTTACTCGACACGATTTTTGAGTCACTCACCGATATCTCTACCTCGCAATGGTTTTATCTCATTATTTTCTCTGTCGCGCTTCTCGACTCGGTTGTGCCGATTGTTCCTAGCGAGTCAATGGTCATTGTTGGCGGGGTCGCTGCCGGGCTCGGAGATCTAGAAATACCTCTCGTCATTGTGGTCGCAGCAATCGGTGCATTTCTTGGCGACAACATGTCGTACATCATTGGGCGCAAGGCAAGCGGGTCTATCGATCGTCGCTATCGACGTACAGAGAAAGGTGCGAAACGACTCGATTGGGCGCACAGCCAACTGGTAAATCGTGGTGGTCCACTGCTCATTACCGCTCGTTTTATTCCGGGTGGCCGTACCTTGCTCACGCTCACCTGTGGCGTAACTCATCAAAATCAACGCTGGTTTGCCAAATGGGTCGGCATTGCCGCTGTTATTTGGGCCTCATACGCAAGTTTGCTCGGCTTCATTGGTGGCAAAACATTTAAAGACAACCACGCCATGGCATTTGGAGTGGCCTTTGCGATGGCATTAGCCGCAACGGGCATGATTGAACTCGTGCGCCACTTTCGCAATCGGAAATAGACTCACCTCATGATCGCCGTTCTTGTTGTTCGTCACGGCGTGCTCCCAGCCGGAGCATTAGAAGCAACAAGTGAAGCGCAAGGAAACGTTCTTGTTATTGGCAGCAACTGCTCCGCAGCACTTCCTGAGCTTTCGCCATATGCCACCCGCATCACAATTTGCGAATGGGGAAACTTTGCGCCTTCTGCATGGGCCAATGCCCTTACTGCTCACATTGGCCTTGAGCAACGCATTGTTCTGCCCGCATCCCCTGACGGACGCGACTTTGCTGCGCACTTAGCTCAGAGTTTGCAACGTCCTCTTTATGCTGGGGCGTTACGCATAGGGGCAATCACCATTGAACTCGTGCGTTGGAGTGGTCAAGCAGTCGAAACACTTGTTGCCGCACAAGAATTTGTTGCGACTTTGCAAGTAGGAGTGCGCAGCATTGAAGAAGCCCCTGGTGAAGTAGTCGTTACTTCATTGCAAGTTCCTGAAAGCTTCACGGGCAACGATGCTGAAGTCGTTGACGTACTTCCCCCTGATGCAGCAAGTATCGACCTATCAGAAGCTCCCCGCATTATTTGCGGAGGAGCCGGCATACAAACGTCAAGTACGTTTCATGCGCTCTTCGATATTGCAGAAGAACTCAGTGCCTCTGTTGGTGCGACGCGTGTTATCACCGACCGCAGCTGGGTAGAACACCAACGCCAAATTGGAACCACAGGTGTTGTGGTGAACCCTCAGTTGTACATAGCTCTTGGCGTGAGTGGTGCAGTGCAACACACCAGTGGCCTTGGCCAACCCGAACACATTGTGAGCATCAACACCGACCCACATTGCCCCATGATGCAACTTGCCGACCTCGGCATAGTGAGTGATGCCAATGAAGTTCTTCCCGCTTTGCTTCATGCATTGGAACAAAGGAAGAGCAATGCCTGATTTCGATGTCATTGTGGTGGGCGCAGGGCCTGCTGGTTCGTGTGCTGCTCTCACTATTGCGCGCACAGGAAAAAGTGTTGCACTCATTGAACGCGGGCCATTTCCCGGGTCAAAAAATATGTACGGCGGCGTGGTGTACCCGCGCATTCTCGATGCACTCATTCCCGAATGGTGGAACGAGATGCCTGTTCAACGTTGGGTCACACGGCGCAGCACCATGTTGCTCACC
>JAURNB010000203.1 GCA_030830415.1 Acidimicrobiales bacterium
AAGCGCACTGCGCAGTTTGAACACACGCTTCTTGTTACGGAAACTGGTGTTGATGTTCTCACCGCCAATGGCGCAGTGTCACCAAGTGCTCCTTGGAAGCGCGGTTAAGAAATGCTCGACAGCGATCGCTATATTCCCTTTACACGTGACGAGTGGGCCGACCTGCGTGCCTCAACACCACTCACCATTCGCGAGAAAGATCTTGAAGCGCTTCGCGGTATCAACGAGAGCATCAACCTCGATGAAGTTGCTGCTATTTATCTTCCACTTACTCGCTTGTTGAATTTGTATGTGAGTGCAACACAAAACTTGCACAAAGTATCGGCAACATTTCTGGGAACAATGTCTCCGAAAGTTCCCTACGTCATTGGTGTTGCAGGCAGCGTGGCGGTGGGAAAAAGCACTTTTGCCCGTATTTTGCAGGCTCTTTTGGCGCGTTGGCCAGAACACCCGAAGGTTGACCTCATCACCACCGACGGTTTTCTTTTCCCGAACGACGAACTTGCCGACCGTGGTCTTATGAACCGCAAGGGTTTCCCCGAGAGCTACGACACCAAACATCTTTTGCAATTTCTTCGCGAATTAAAGGCCGGCCACCCTTCGGTTTCAGCACCCGTTTACAGCCATGTGGTGTACGACATTGTTGATGGTGAACAAGTAGAAGTGCGCCAACCCGACATTCTCATTCTTGAAGGACTCAATGTTCTACAAGTTGGCAATGAAGCAAACGAGTTCGTTTCCGACTATTTCGACTTCTCTATTTACATTGATGCAGATGAAGCCGCTATTCGCAATTGGTATGTCGATCCTTTCCCCGCTTTACGCCAAACCATTTTTAAAGATCCCAATAGTTTCTTTAAGCACTTTGCTGATCTTTCCGATGACGAAGCAACTGAAGTGGCAAAAGGTATTTGGACAGAAATTAACGGCCGCAACTTACGCGAAAATATCGACCCAACTAAAACACGTGCTTCGCTTGTGATGAACAAAGGAAGCGACCATCGCATTACCGATGTTCAATTGCGCAAACTTTAACGATGCATTGCGTTTAAGTAGTTGTACACCGTAATTCGCGAAACGCCCATCACGTCGGCGACGTCTTCCACTGCGCGACGCAAAATGAATGCACCTTGGTCGTCGAGCAAACGAATTGCGCGCTGCTTATCGTTACGCGATAAATCTTTGAGTTTGCCGCCAAGTTCTTTTTCCACTGCCTCAATAATGCGATCGAGCGCACCGTGTAATGGTGGAAGACGCACTCCAGCAATGACATTTCCGTCCCACTCAATGGGTATGTCGCTTGATGTAATACCAGCAGGTGCAACAAGGCTCGCACCTATTGCGTCGAGCAACGGCTGCACTGCATTTACTAATGGGTGGTCGGGCGTCGACATTATTCTTGCGGCCCAACGTGAACGCTGACATGGGTTGCTCCGTTGCCATAAGCAGCTTCTAAGAGTGAGCTCACAATGGCAGCAACATCGCTTTGTGATGCTGCGAAAGTGGAGCCGAATGGCCCGAAGTCGACAACAACACCATATTTTTCAACAGCAGCAACGGCAGCGGTGACGTGCTTTCCTGGGGCGCCTTCAATGAAAGGCTCGATGGTGAACTCAATTTCCAGCATGAGTGCCTACTTTCATCGTGATTCTCACCCAAAGGGTAGCGAGAACCTCGCGGAGTCACTTATTTCAAGATTTTTTGTAAAGCCGGCAACACGAGTGCCTTACTGTCGGGAAGAAAATCACGCTCTGCCAGGCGCTGCATCAAGTCGTTTTGCGATACCCATTCAATAGCGACCACTTCCCCATCGCGCAGCACCAATGGCCCGTCGTATTTCACCATGAAGCACCTGCCCACCAGGCTCACCTCTTCGTCGCTGTAAGTGCCTACACCCAATTCAACAAGTGGCACGCCGGCAATGCCCACCTCTTCATCGAGCTCACGCAATGCAGCATCGTCGTAGCCTTCGCCAGCAGATACCACTCCACCTACTGCGAGATCCCACCAACTGGGCCATAGGTCTTTCATGGCACTGCGCTGGTGGATGAGCAACTCGCCTGCAGAATTCACAACGGCAATAAAGACAGCTCGGTGGCGAAGAACCTGTGCTCGCATCTCTTTGCGGGTGCATTGATACAAAACATTGTCGTCGTGGTCAACAATGTCCACCATTTCCTCACCTGCATTAACCACGCCTTAAGTGTGCCACCATATAGAGATGTCAAGCGCCTTATTCACTGGTCGACCAGCAGCAGACCTCGCCGAAGAACACGGTCAGAGTTCAGAACTGCAGGCCCAGGCATTGAGTTTTCAAAAAGATGCTGTTGCCTTACGGCGTTCCCTGCATCGTCATCCTGAAATTGGAAACAACCTTCCCGTCACACGTGAGCAAGTGCTCACCGCTCTCGATGGGCTCCCGCTCGACATCACGTTGCACAAAACAACAAGTGGTATTGCCGCTCTGCTCACTGGGGACAAACCAGGGCCGACAGTCTTACTGCGTGGCGACATGGATGCATTACCGATGCCAGAAGATACAGGGCTTGATTTCTCGTCGGTGAATGAAAACATCATGCACGCATGCGGACACGACACACATACCGCAATGATGGTACAGGCCGCTCATGTTTTGTCGCAGCGCAAGAGCGACATCACTGGGCGAGTGCTCTTCATGTTTCAACCTGGCGAGGAAGGCTATGCCGGCGCGCAGTTCATGCTCGACGAAGGACTCCTCGACGTGCCCAAGCACAAAGATGGAAGTGCCTCACCCATAACAGGTGCATTCGCATTACACATTGGCACCGAGATTCCCGTTGGCATGGTAGGTATTCGCGGTGGCTCACTCATGGCGTCGAGCGACAAACTCACCATCAACATCACTGGAGCCGGTGGTCATGCTTCTGCTCCGCATCGCACACTCGACCCTGTTCCT
>JAURNB010000204.1 GCA_030830415.1 Acidimicrobiales bacterium
AACTGTTGCGAATTGCACGTCGGTTGATGCAAATGTTGATGCAGCGTTAAAGCCGAACCATCCGAACAACAAGATCAACGCGCCGAGCATTGCCATCGGGATGTGGTGACCTGGCATTGCGCGAGGTTTTCCATCGGCACCAAATTTTCCAACACGTGGTCCAAGAACAATTGCTCCAGCAAGTGCAGCAACGCCACCTACTGCGTGAACAACTCCGGAACCTGCGAAGTCGACGTAACCCGCACCGAGTGACATGGTGTCCCATGTCTTGGCAAGGAAACCGCCGCCCCATGTCCATGCTGCAAAGAGTGGGTAGTACACAGCGCCACAGAAGAGGCCCCACACAACAAATGAGTTCCACTTCCAACGTTCAGCCATAGAGCCTGTTGGGATGGTTGCAACGGTGTCCATGAAGGCCACCATGTAAAGGAAGAAGCCAAGTACAGCAGGAGTAATTCCGCCGCCAGACATTGCCCATCCGCCCTTCCACAAAAAGACCCAGTTCCCACTGCCCAAAAGTGCACTTCCTACGGGAGCATCCATTCCGAATGCTGAATAGGAAAAACCACCAAACGCGAGTGGGAAGCCAATGAAGAAAAAGCCAATGAAGCCGAGTCCGAAGATGGCAACGTTTGTGCTCATGACGTGTGCTGCGTGCTTTGCACGACAGAAGCCAGTTTCTACGAGAGCAAAACCTGCCTGCATGAAAATCACCAATGCAGCACCGATGACAATCCAAAGCAAGCTTGTTTGCTGACCAAGGGTGGTCACAGCTTTTTCTGCGTCGAACTCATCGGCGGCCATTGCGGAGATTCCGCCGGCCAAAATGAGTGAACCAGTAGAAACTGTTGTTGCTACCAAGATGCGCTTCAACCAGCGGCTCGATGTTGGGGAAGTTTTAGATTGCATCGCGACCCTCTTCTCCGGTTCGAATGCGAATGAGTCGTTCAACACTTGTGATCCATACCTTTCCGTCTCCAATTTTTCCAGTGTTAGCTGCAGTGCGTATTGCAGTAATCACATTGTCGACGTCGTTGTCTTCAATGACGAGCTCCAGGCGTACCTTGGGTACGAACTCGATGGTGTATTCGGCACCGCGATATGTTTCGCTGTGTCCTCCCTGACGACCAAAGCCACGTACCTCAGACACGGTCATCCCTTGGATGCCGATTGCCTTCAGTGCGTCTTTCACGTCGTCAAGCTTGAATGGCTTCACGATTGCGGTGATGAGTTTCACTGCGTTCCTTTCTCATGAGTGGGTCACTTCTTGAGAAGAACATACGGGGTGCAGATTTCACAACTGTCGCCCCAATGTTTCAGGAATATGGCGTATTTGTTGTTGTGTTAACGGTGTGTTACTTCAGGCGGTGAAGTACTTTTCGCACGGCATCGGCACGATCGTCGCCAATTTTGCGACCCATACGGTCGGAAATTTCAAATTCGTCATCGACGAAACCATCTTTGGTTTGCACCACTGCATGATGCACTTGCACGCCGGCATTGCTGAGTGCATAGCTAATTGCAGACAAGAGACCAATTTGGTCGGGTCCGCTAATACGCAGAACTGAATGCCATGGGTGAATGGAGTTGTCGAGCGCAACCTGCGGAGCAGCAAGTGCCAATTTCCGCGGGCGCAAGCGCCCTTTCAATGATTGTGAGAACAATCGTGAAAGATGAACAGGGTCGGGCGGGTGTGGTGACTCAACTACAAAGGTGTCGAGCACTGAGTTGTCGGGCCACGTTGCCAAGCTTGCAGATACAACGGAAATTCCTTCGTCGGCAAGCACGCCAGAGAGACGCGAGAGCAAACCGCGACGGTTGCGACATGCAGTATTGAGTATGTACTGGTGTGGGGTACGTGTGGGTTGCACTGTGACGCGTACCTTGCGCCCATGTGGGGCGGGCTCAATGAGGCGAGCATGTTCAAGGAGTTCTGCTGGTTCGTGTGCCAAAACATAGGTAGTGGGTGCATGAACAATGCGGTCGAGTAGGGCCTCGTCGTTAGTAAGTTCGCTTGTTTGGCGGCGGCGCAGATCGGCAAGCGAATCGTTTTCGCCACTCAACAACTCAGGCAGTGCGAGCACTCCTTGAACTCCGGTGGTGATATCAATCATTGCCGCGTGTTGCCAAGGCTCAAGACCCCCTTGAGCATCGGCAAGTAGTCGACTGCGTTCCACAATGCCGGGGCGTTTCAAACCATGTGCAATGTCGCGAATAAGGCGCTCGTCTGCGCGGTGGGGCTCACGCTCGACGCCGGCACGGAGCAACGCTGCGCCGTTCAAGAGATCTTCCACTTCTTTTGCAAACAAAATATCGAGATCAAGTTTTTGCAAAATGAGATTCACTGGCATTGAGCCGTCGTTGATATCGGCAAGAAATGCAGCAAGAAGAAGCGAGTCGCTTTGTGAACTTGCCACAGCGGTGACGTCACGTAGTGCCTCAACAGTGGGGAAACGTAGTGAGTGGGTGGGGTCGAGTTCAGAGACATCACTCGTGCGACGGTGAATTGCTTCGGCAAGTTCAGGAAGTGCACGTTCGAAGAGGCCTGAGATTTCCACAAGCCTCCACGAACGAGGTGAACCAACACGAAGTAACTGCAACAAATGTGTTGTGGCTTCACGGTTCCACTGCAGGTCGCGGTTGCGGCGCTCGGCAACCCATTCCATGAACTCATCGCCTGGCTTGTTGTCGGTGGCCATCGCTGCAGCCTGCAACAACACCAACGGACTCGCTGAGGTGGGGGGAGTTGCCGCAAGAGCGATAACCCCATCTGTGGCAACCAGCCAACCATCGGCGGGTTCGCTCTCTGCAGAAATATCGAGGTCAATCTCAGATGTCTCACCCTGATTCAAACGCCAACGAAGTAGAGCAGGAGTAATGACCGTTGTGATGAGTACAACGAGTACGAGTGCGGCATGTATGTCGTCATCAAATACGCCGATGTTGAGGCCAATGGTGGCAAAGATCAGCCCTACTTCGCCGCGCGGAATCATCCCTAGACCTACGAGCAGTGTGTCGGCTCCGGTTGACCGCGCTGCATAACCTGCAACAACTTTTGTAACGACGGCAATGACAATGAGAACTGCGGCGATACCCAACGCCTTAGGTCGAACTAGTGCAGCAATATCGGTATCGATACCGATTTGTAGAAAGAAAATGGGAACAAACACCGAAGCGAGCGCCGACATGTCGCGCGCGACGCGTTCGTGCCCAGGGGAACGGCCAAGAGCTGTACCTGCAACGAATGCTCCAATAATGGGTGCTAAATGTGCAGCTTCTGCAGCGCTAGCGAAACCCAAAGTGACGCCCAGAGCAACAACAGATGCGGCTGCCGGAGAGCTTGCTCGCTTCAATACCGTTCCCATGATTTTGGGGAGTGCAGTGAAGCCAACAAAACCACTGATAGCGAGAAAGGAGAATGCCAATCCGGTTGTAGAGGCAATGGTGCCAATGCCGATGGATCCTTTTTCCACTACTCGTGAAACGACGGTGAGAATAATGAGACCAAGTACATCGTCGGCAACCGCGGCTCCAAGAACGATGCGCGCCTCTTTTGTTGACAGCGCTCGAAGGTCGCCAAATACACGTGCGGTAATGCCAACGCTGGTGGCGGTGAGTGTGGCACCAACAAAAAGTGCTGTACGTGCTTCTTCGCCCATGGCAATGCCACCCAAAATGCCAAAGCCCATGGGTAAAACAACTCCAAGAATTGCAACGCCGAGCGCAGCACGTCCGACCGTGCGTAACTCTTTGAGGTCCATCTCCATACCTACTTGGAGCAACAATAAAATTGCACCTAGTTCAGCAAGAACAAACAAAGTGTCGGAGCGGCTCACCCAGCCGAGTGCCGAAGGGCCGATGACCACGCCAGCAAGAATTTCTCCGAGCACTGCAGGAACACCGCAGCGCTCTGCGATTTCCCCAATAATTTTTGCTCCACACAAAATGATGGCGAGCTCAAAGAGAAGACGGCCAATATCGAGTGATGAAGAAGCACTAGCGGCGAACATGGCTATAAAGAGTTAATCAGAGCAACTGCCATGGCTGCCACCGAATTGTTGAGCATCCAGCCCCGTCGTCGAATGGTGACGATGGCCCCGTCGCCAAGT
>JAURNB010000205.1 GCA_030830415.1 Acidimicrobiales bacterium
AAAGACCGCGATTCAACATGTCGCGAACCAATGAAACCATCACGTATTGCTGCTCAAGTGTGTGCAACACCGACCGCACAATTTCTACAGCATCAAATGCTTCTGCCATTGCCGATGCACCACCAACAAATACTGATTCTTCGGCCCGACGGCCACTCATCGCTGCAACAACCTGTCGCGACAACGTGTCAATCACTTTGTCGCCAGTTGTTGCTGTTACCACAATGTCGCCAAGAGCTTTACCCACCATGAGTCGCGACAGATGCGCAGTTGCACGATGCATTTCGTCTTCAGAAATTGTTGAGGACAGTTCGATTGGTTCGCTTTCGACTGCACCATTTGAAAGCACCACAACGGCAGTTGCCAGGTGAGCCGACAAGCCAACAAGTTGTACCGAACGAACCACCGCAACCTCTTTTTTGGGTCCAAGCACTACTGCTGCATAGTTCGTCATTTGCGCAAGCAAAGTGCTGGTGCGCTGCAGTGTTTCTTCTAGGCGCCCAGTTGCAGTATCGAAAAACTCACCGACTTTCATTTGCTCTGCCGCGCCAAGTTTTCCGTGCGGAGTGAGGTGGTCCACAAAAAATCGGTAACCCTTGTCGGTTGGAATGCGCCCCGCCGACGTGTGCGGCTGGGCCAAATAACCCTCTTGCTCAAGAAATGCCATGTCGTTACGCACGGTTGCAGGCGATACCTGCACACCATGTGACGAGGCAATGTGGGACGAGCCGACGGGCTGGGCCGTGGCGATGTACTCCTCGACTACTGCTCGGAGAATGGCTGTTTTGCGGTCGTCAAGCATGTGGGGATCCCTATTTAGGATACCGATAACTGCTTGTACCTCAAGAGCGATACCTCGCGCTCAGCGGCATGATCCACGATGGGTTCGATGTAGGGATTGAGTAATCCCGACAACCACGGCGCATGCACCACGTCGTTTGGCACGTCGGCGAGTTCTGGAATCCACGTGCGTACATAGTCGCCGTTGGGATCAAACTTTTCGCCCTGTGAAATGGGATTAAAAATTCGAAAGTACGGCGAAGCATCGGTGCCCGTGCCTGCCGTCCACTGCCAGCCGTGTTGGTTTGAAGCGATATCGCCATCAACCAGGTGCTGCATGAAATACTTCGCGCCCCACTGCCACGGAAGATGCAGATCTTTTACGAGAAAGCTGGCGACAATCATGCGCACACGGTTGTGCATCCACCCCGTTGCAAGCAGTTGCTTCATTCCCGCATCGACAATTGGATACCCCGTCTTGCCTTCACACCACAGAGCAAATAACTCGCGGGCTCGGTCATCGGTATTCAACACCATTGCATCCATTTTGCGTTGCAAGTTTTCTCGCACCGTGCGTGGCTGGTGAAACAACACGTCTGCGTAAAACTCGCGCCAACCAAGTTCGCTGCGATACACAGCATGCGCCTTGGTTTCGTTGAGTTCTGCAAGGAGCGACCGTGGATGAATGAGACCAAAGCGCAAATATGGCGACAACTTGCTTGTGCCCGAAATGTCTGGATTGTTTCGTGTTTCGTTGTACGAATCTAAAGCTGAATCGCGAAATGACTCCCAGATATTCCATGCAGCCTGCTCTGAAGCTTCGGGAAGCGATGCAGAACACTTTGGATCATTCGGAATAACTTCCGTTGCAATGGATGGCGCACCGACCCATTTCACCTGTGGAGCAGCAAACGGAGCAGGCCAACCAATTTGCATCCAAATTTTTGAAAACGGGGTGAATACCGCATAAGGCGTTCCGTCGTTCTTGCGCACCGAACCTGGCTCAACCGCATAAGCAGAACCGACCTGGTTTGCATTTATTCCCTTGCTGAGCAAATGAGCGACCACTTGAGCATCTCGTTGCATGCCATACGGCGCAAAATCTTTTGCAAAAAACACCGCATCCGCGCCGGACTCTCTTGCCACCGCCGCAACGATTTCTTGAGGGTTGCCGGTGCGAACGACTAGCGCTCCACCAAGTTGCTCATTCAAACTGCGCAAACTGCGAAATAAAAATGCCAAACGAGCAGCCCCAGAAGTGGCAAGAAAACGCGGATCAAGCACGAAAAGCGGAACCACTTCGGCATTTGACGCAGCAGCACACAGCGCTTCATTGTCGGCCAGGCGAAGGTCTCGCCGAAACCACATCACATTTTTTTTCACACTATTAGCCACGTTCAATATCTTTCACCCAAATCCAGGTGAACATGAAAGCGGCCGACAACAAAGTGATGATTCCTCCGTAAGCCAACGACCACGACACGCTGACATAGTCGGCAACCCACCCAGTAATTGGCCCACCAATTGGCGTGCTTCCTAAAAACGCAACAGCGGTAAGTGCAAGCATGCGACCCCGCATGTCAGGCGGCGCCTCCTGAGTAATGATCGAGTTTGCGCCAGCGATCATCGCTGCGCCACCAGCACCAAGCGGCACTGCCCAAACAAAGGCAACCCATACGTTTGGCGCAATCGCCATTCCCACATTTGCAACACCAAGCATGAGTGCAGCACTAGCCACCCATGTGTATGTAGTGAGATGCAAACGCGCCGTAGAAAGCGCCCCAATCAAACTGCCCACGCTGGTAACCGCAAGCACCCACCCGAAGTATTCGGCATTACCCCACTGCGTGTCTGACAGCTTTGGTAATGACACTCCGTAATTGAATGCAAATGTGCTCACTACTGCGAACACCACAAACAGCGGATACAGCCGCTGATGCGTACGCACAAAACGAATGCCGTCACGCACTGGCGTACCGCCTGCCGGACGAGGCTCGGGGGTAAACA
>JAURNB010000206.1 GCA_030830415.1 Acidimicrobiales bacterium
CAAGATGGCACTGAATAGTTGCACGGCTTCGTTATTCACCGTTCCATTCTGTCGGGTACCAGGGCGAAAAAAGGGTCACAGGGGCAGTCTCTGCCCCAAGTGGCAATGGGGATTCCCCAGCGAAGGTGGCAGGATGATGGGGTGAATTCTCCCCAGCTTGGTCTCGATGCCCTGCGCGACATGCGTGGGCAACGTCGCCGTCACCGGGTGGAGGCCATCGAGTGGTTTGAGGCCCTCTACAGGGTCTATTTGGCCGCATTTATGGGTGGTGGCGCCATTTTGTTCCTGTCTTCCGTAGCGGGCGACGAGCAGATCACAGGTCAAGCCCTGCGCGACGTCACTGCCTATACGCCCCATGTAGTGGGTCTAGTGGCAGCTCTTGTGGTGTTCATTGGTTTGCGCAGTGGTGCCAATGGCGGCCCGATTGCGGTTGAAGAAGCAGAGGTTCGACATGTGTTGTTGTCGCCCATCGAACATGCTGCAGTTCTCCGCCACCCCGCTATTCAACGATTGCGAACATTTGCATTTGCCGGAGCAATTGCCGGTGGCACGGCTAATCAACTTTTAGGACGACGCGTTACTTCTGCAGGTACTTCACTTGCACTGTGGGCTTTGTACGGCGCGATTGCCGGCGCATTACTCGCTTCACTCTTTGTCGTAGCTGCACTCCTTATTCATGCGCTCGCAATTCCACGTTGGGCTACTACGTCAATTGGTGTGTGCATTCTGGCGTGGCAAGGTGTAGTCACACTCACAGGCTCATCTATTGCGGGACCATTTGATTTCATCGGCAGCATCAGTAGGTGGTGGTTGAACGGCGTGCACGTGCCAGACATTGTGGCAATTGTTGTAGTGCTTCTCATTACTGCTGTTGCAGTTTCTCTTACTGGTCGTCTGTCGCTTGAAGCACTGTCGCGACGCAGTTCACTCGTTTCGCAATTGAAGTTTGCAGTTACCTTGCAAGATATTCGTACCGTTGTTTTGCTGCGCCGTCAACTCAGCCAAGAACACATGCGCGTCAAGCCATGGGTGAAAGTGCCTTCACTATTGCGTCGAGACATTGTTGTTGGTCGTGGATTTCGCAGCATTGCGCATTTCCCACTTCGCCGCATTATTCGCATGAAACTTCTCACCATGAGCGCAGCCGGTGCACTTGTGTTGGCATACCGTGGCACAACTCCTGCAATTGTTGTTGCAGGGCTCTTGCTTTTTGTTGTGGGTCTCGATGCTGTTGAGCCGTTGTCGCAAGAAGTAGATCAACCAGATCGCACAGACGCACTTCCTGTAGAACGTGGCCTGCTTATGACAAAGCATTTGATTGTGCCTGCTGTGGTAACACTCCCATTCCTCATTGCCGGAGTATTTGTTGCCGTTGTACTTGAACCTGCTGCCAGCACGGTGGGATATGCATTTCTCCTTGGTATTCCTGCACTTTTAGGTGGTGTTGCTGGAGCAAGTATTAACGCAGTGAAAGGTGCACCAGACCCAGTGGGTGGCGCAACTGAAGCTCTTGCATTGCCGCCAGAAATGAGCGGAATCGGAAATGTCATTCGTGCAGCCTGGCCACCCGCAGTAGCCATTGTCTCGTGCGCACCAGTGCTTGCACTTCGCTTCAGTGTTGAAAACAATTCTCAAGTCTTTAGCAATACATTGCGCGCAACACTAGGTGTCTTCATGTTTCTCACATTGATTGCTGGTTGGGTGCGCCAGCGCGACGCCATTCACAAGTGGTTCCGTAACGCACAACAACAAAGCAAAGCTTCTACTCGAACAGAAAGTATCTGATCATGGCTCGCCAACGACGCAACACACCACAACCAAAAGAACAGCACGCACTCAGCATTACGAATGTGTCGAAGTCATACGGCACCGCGCCAGCATTAGACCCCATCTCATTTGACATCGCAACTGGTGAACGCGTTGCCCTCATTGGTCACAATGGTTCTGGCAAGACAACTCTTATCCGTATTGCATCTGGTTTGCTCGATGCAACAACAGGTTCTGTTTCTATTGCTGGTCACACAGCAGGTTCACTGTCAGCGCGCGCATCGCTGAGTTTCATTGCAGACCAACCCACGTTTTATGACGACCTCACATTGTGGGAACACTTGGAATACGTTGCAAGACTTCACGGTGTAGAAACGTGGGAACAAACTGCAGCAGATCTTCTTGGTCACCTTGGTTTGTACGAGCGTGCAGATGACATGCCAAATAGATTCAGTCGTGGTCTGAAACAAAAATCAGCAATCGCGTTGGGATTCATTCGTCCGTTCGATGTGCTACTTGTCGACGAGCCATTTGTTGGTCTCGACGCATCAGGTAAAGAAGCACTTCTTGAACTCTTGGCCGACGCCACATCACAGGGCTCCACAGTGGTGGTGGCCACACATGAACTCTCGTTTGTACACACCGTTGGTCGCATCATTGCCCTACGCGACGGGCGCTTGGTCTACGACGGCGGCACAGATGGCATCAACGTAGATGGCTTGGTACGAACCGAAGACCCTGCAGGCGAACACGACGGCGAACAGCACTAGTCTGTATTTATGTTCACATACGACGTTGTTTCTGAATCTGTCCGTAATCCACACGAATTAGCCGCCGAACTCACTCGCCGTTCCAGCCAGGGCTGGGAAGTTGTGCATATTGCATACGACGGTGCTGCCTGGTTCCATGCGTTCATTCGTCATGCTGGCAGTGTGCCCATCACTGCTCACCCAGGCATGAAAGCAGAACAGATCGTCTCAGCTACTGGTACTCCAACCACCACTGCTGCCGCTACTCCTTCTACTTTCGCTGCAGCCCAAACTGGTGCCACCTCGGGTGGACAAGCTGCTCCAGCTAATTGGTACAAAGACCCATCGGGTCGATTCGAACTTCGTTACTGGAACGGTTCCGCATGGACAGAGCATGTTGCAACCGGCGGCAAGCAGTCCACTGACCAACCACAGGGCTAAAACATGCAGGCCATCTCCATTGGCCACGCTGGCATTCTCATTCGCACGCGTGGAATCACCATCGTGTG
>JAURNB010000207.1 GCA_030830415.1 Acidimicrobiales bacterium
ACATCTTTTTATGAATCTATTTGCACCTTCTCCCATTGTGACGCGCGAAATTGCTGCAGTAGTTGCTTCCTATTTGCGCCTTGGCGACACCGTGGTACTTGCAGGTGAAATGGGAGCAGGAAAAACGCTGCTGGCACAAGGTATTTGTACAGCACTGGGAGTAACCGACCCAGTTACTTCGCCAACGTTCAACTTGGTGCACTCATATGCGGGTAACGATGCAACGGTGTACCACGCCGATCTCTACCGTTTAAAAAATAGAGATGAAATCGCCGATCTTGCACTTGAAGAGTTCTCTCAACAGGGCGGCATCGTGCTCATTGAATGGGGCGATGTTGGAGATGACATCATTGGTGAGCATCTTGAAATACGTATTTCACTTGGCGAAGAAGATGAATCACGCGATATTTCTATACGTGCTGTGGGAAAGCGATGGGAACTTCGCTGGCCACGCTTGGTAGCTGCTACCAAGATGTACGCAAGTACCGATGCAGAGTGGGATGACCTATGAAAATTCTAGGTATCGATACATCGAGCGAACAAGTGAGTGTTGCCGTTGGAGATGACGAGAGTATCTCTGCAAGTTTTCAGCTGGCGAGCGATCGGCGCCATGTGGAATCACTCATTCCCGCAATTGAACTTCTCTTGCGAAATATTGGCATCAGCATTCATGAGCTAAGTGCCATTGCGGTAGATCTTGGGCCAGGACTTTTCACTGGGATGCGAGTAGGAATTACTACAGCCTCGACATTGTCAGACATTGCAGAGCTTCCGCTCATCGGACTAGACAGTTTACAAGTGCTTGCTCATGGTGTTGAGCGTGTTGCGCTACAAGAATTAGACGATGCAGAAATTGTTGTGCCAATTCTTGATGCTCGACGCAATCAGGTGTACTGGTCAATGCATCGTATAGATCACTCCTCAGGCGGGGCATTAGAAGAAATACGAGAGCCGCGTGTTGGAGAGGTTGAAGAACTGATTGAAGATCTCCTCGATAGATCACAAAGGTCAGTAGTACTCGGCACTGGTGCAGTGAAATACATCGAGTCGCTCATTGAAATCCCCGACCTTGCACTTCTTGGGGAGCGCAGTGGAGTGCGCAATTTTGCGTTCAATGCGCATCTTCCTCACGCGTCCACTTTGGTGTCGCTTGCGGCCAAAAAATATGCGGCTGGGCGTTTAGAGGGAAGCCCTATTGCCCCGATTTATCTACGGGCCCCCGATGCGGAAATTCAGTGGTTAACGCGGTGAGCATCATGAGAAAGCCAGATGACCTGCGCACGCCTGTGCTCGACATCATTCCGATGCGCCGCAAGCACTTGAAGGCAATTATGCCAATCGAAGAAGTGGTGTATCCCCGTCCATGGACGCTCGGAGTGTTTCATGCCGAAATCGAATTAGTGCGTAGAGAGCAGCGCTTTTACATCGTTGGTCAAATTGGTGAAGAGGTAGTGGGGTACGGCGGTTTGTTGTTTACCCCCGATGATGCTCATGTCACCAACATTGCCGTTCACCCTGAGTGGCAACGGCGCGGCATTGCCACGGATCTTTTATTGGAACTTGCTTGGAAAGCCCGTGAGCGCGAATGCCAAGCACTCACGCTTGAAGTGCGCATGAGTAACACTCCAGCTCAAGAGCTGTATCGACGTTTCGGCTTTGTGCCGGCAGGGGTGCGCAAGAAGTACTACGAAAATGTTGAAGATGCCATGGTGATGTGGTGTCATGAAGTGAGCAGTTTTGAGTATGGGGCGCGATTGCGCGAAATTGAAATGGAACGCGCCAATGCACATCGATAATTCAACAGTCGTGCTTGGTATTGAAAGCAGCTGCGATGAAACTGCTGCTGCAATTGTGATGGGAGGAAACGATGTTCTCTCCTCGGTTGTTTCTAGCCAAATTGATATCCATGCAAAATTTGGTGGAGTAGTTCCTGAGGTTGCAAGCCGTGCACATCTTGAACTCATCCAACCTGTCATTAACGAGGCAATTCAACTTGCGGGCATTGGTGCGGAGCGCATTAACGCAGTCGCTACCACCATCGGACCTGGGCTCATTGGTGCACTCCTCGTCGGTGTTTCTGCGGGCAAGGCAATGGCTTACGGATTAGATGTTCCCTTTATTGGCGTAAATCATCTTGAAGCACATCTCTACGCAGCGCTTCTTGAAGAACCACAGCTGCCATTCCCTGCGGTGGTGCTTTTGGTATCGGGTGGCAACACCTTGCTCATTCACATGACTGCTCCCGGTGAGTACTCGCTATTGGGAGCAACTATCGACGACGCTGCTGGCGAAGCATTCGACAAAATCGCTCGTTTCCTCGATATCGGTTACCCGGGTGGCCCGGCTATCGATGCTGCGGCACAACAGGGCAACCCGCAGAGCATTGAATTTCCGAGAGCAATGTTGCACGACGGGCTCGATTTTTCTTTCAGTGGTCTGAAGACCTCGGTCATTAACTATGTCCGCAAAAATCCTGGTGTCGCTTCCCACGACGTTGCCGCTTCGTTTCAATGCGCAGTGGTTGATGTTCTCGTAGCAAAAACATTGAGAGCAGCGCAGCAAGTTGATGCCAAAAGCATTGTGCTCGGTGGAGGAGTTGCTGCAAACTCACTCTTGCGTAGCGAAATGCAGCGAGTGGGCAGTGCGGCGGGCTTCCATGTTGCTTTGCCGAGCAAGGCAATGTGTACCGATAACGCAGCAATGATTGCATCAGCTGGTTGGTATCGACTTCGCGATCATGGGCCATCGGGGCTCAATGTTGGCGCTATTCCGCATCTCTCGCTCACCGGTTCTACTGTGCGTGGTAACCGCGCGGGGAGAAAGTGAAAACAACCTCATGTTGAAACTTGGTTCGCATACACTTCAAACACCCGTGGTCTTAGCTCCAATGGCGGGCGTTACTAACGCTCCATTTCGTTCGCTGTGTCGGCAATTTGGGCCAGGGCTCGTCTACGTCAATGAAATGGTGATGGCTACTGGCTTAGTGCGTTTCAGCCCTAAATCACAGCGTCTCATTACCTTTAGCCCCGATGAAGATCTGCGCAGTGTGCAACTGTATGGCTCTGACCCAGAAATTATGGGGCGAGCAGTTTCGCAACTAGTTGCCAACAATGCGGTTGACCACATCGACCTCAATTTTGGTTGCCCTGCAGCCAAGGTGACGCGCAAGGGTGGCGGAGCAGCAGTACCACTCAAGAAAAATTTATTGCGTGCCATCATTCGTGCTGCAGTAAGCGAAGGTAAAAAAGGTGGTATTCCAGTCACCTGTAAATTCCGTATGGGAATCACCGACGACCTATTGACGTATTTGCACACGGCAGAAATTGCTGGTGAAGAAGGTGTTGCGTGGGTTGCTTTGCATGCTCGTACTGTTGAACAGCATTATGCAGGGCAAGCACGTTGGTCAGCTATTGCTACTTTGAAGTCACACTTTCCCGACCTGCAGGTTCTCGGCAACGGCGATATTTGGGATGCACACGATGCAGTGAAAATGATGGAACAAACAGGATGTGACGGCGTGGTTGTTGGCCGAGGGTGTCTCGGGCGACCATGGTTGTTTCGCGATCTTGTTGATGTATTTGAAGGGCGCGCCACTCAACCCACCCCACTATTAGGTGAAGTGGTAGATGTCATGTTGCAACATGCACGCATGCTCGATGCGCACGCCACAACTGCATTGCCTGGAGAAAATATTCGTGGTGCGAAAGAATTCCGTAAACATGCCGGCTGGTATCTCACGGGTTACCCCGTTGGCGGAGAAGTTCGCAGAAGAGCATCGAATTGTTCCACCGTTCAAGAGTTAGAAGAACTCTTCGCAGACGTTGACCGAAATATTGCCATTGTTGAAGGTGGCGAACGCTTTACGCGAGGCCACACCAATGGGCCTATCAAAGTTGCATTGCCACCTGGGTATCTCGAGAGTCTCGACGACATGGTTGTCCCCGACGACAACAATGAGATGCAACTCAGCGGCGGATAAGAAGTATGCGTGTCGTCCTTGCTTCGCGTTCACCGCGCCGACTTGAGTTGTTAGAGCGCATCGGAATATTTCCTGAGGTGATGCCTGCAAATATTGATGAGACACAACACGCGCATGAACCTGCAACAAAGTATGTGCAGCGCCTCTCTCAAGAAAAAGTGCAAAAAATTGCAGATGAGTTGGGTGTCGCAGCCGGTGTCGTCTTTCTCGGTGCCGACACTTGTGTTGAGCTCGATGGCGTGGTGCATGATCAACCCGCCGATCGAGAAGCTGCGCGCCGCACATTGAGCATCTTGTCGGGCCGCACTCACCAAGTGCATACAGCCGTCACCTGCCTGTCGGAAAAGGGGCGCACCACCATCATCGACACCGCTCGGGTCACCATGGTGCCCATCTCTACCCATCTCATGGAGTGGTATCTCGATACGGGGGAGTCTTTCGGGAAAGCCGGGGCCTATGGCATGCAGGGGTTCGGGGGAGTACTCGTGGAACGGGTCCAGGGCTCAATGTCGACCGTCATCGGGCTGCCTTTAGCCCCCACCGCCCATCTTTTGAGGGTTCTCGCTTAGCACTCGGGGGTTGCGGTTGCTAACCGACCAAAACTGGCCGTATCATTGGCACTCACTCCTTGCGAGTGCTAACGCCATTGGCGCCAGTACGTAAAGAGTGGACCGTTATCCATATACATCAGCGCCATTGGAGGCCTGCGACATGAACCTTAAGCCGTTGGACGACCGAATTGTCGTGAAGCCAAACGAAGCCGAGCAGACCACTGCCTCGGGTCTCGTCATCCCCGACACAGCCAAAGAAAAGCCCCAGCAGGGCACCGTACTCGCCGTTGGCCCAGGCCGCTGGAGCGACGATGCGGGCAAGCACACAGCGCTCGACATCAAAGTCGGCGACACAGTTTTGTACAGCAAGTACGGCGGTACTGAAGTGAGCTTTGGTGGAGACGACCTCCTCATTCTCACCAGCCGTGATGTTCTCGCCATTGTGGCGAAGTAAGGCGTAGCAATGTCAAAAATTCTCAAGTTCGACGAAGAAGCACGTCGCGCACTTGAAGCCGGTGTCAACAAATTGGCCGATGCGGTCAAGGTGACACTCGGACCAAAGGGACGCAACGTAGTTCTCGACAAAAAATTTGGTGCACCAACCATTACCAACGACGGTGTTTCTATTGCGAAAGAAGTAGAACTCGAAGACCCATTTGAAAACATGGGTGCACAGTTGGTGAAAGAAGTTGCCACAAAGACCAACGATGTAGCCGGTGACGGCACCACAACTGCAACAGTTCTCGCACAGGCCATGGTTCACCTTGGTTTGCGCAACGTTGCTGCAGGTGCAAACCCAATGGGTTTGAAGCGTGGTATTGAAAAAGCTGTTGCTGCTGCTGTGGAGTCCATCAAGAGTCAGTCAAAAGAAGTTGACGACAAGCAAGACATTGCCAACGTCGCAACCATTTCTGCTGCCGACTCCAGCATTGGAAACGTTATTGCTGACGCCATCGACCGTGTTGGTAAAGACGGCGTAGTAACTGTTGAAGAGAGCAATACCTTTGGTATCGAACTCGACTTCACTGAAGGTATGCAGTTCGATAAGGGCTATCAGAGCCCTTACTTCGTGACCGATGCAGACCGTCAAGAAGCAGTTCTTGAAGATCCATACATCTTGCTTTACGCATCAAAAATCTCATCTGTTCAGTCCATGCTTCCCGCTCTTGAAGCCGTCATGAAGAGCGGTCGCCCGCTCGTCATCATTGCTGAAGATGTAGAAGGCGAAGCGCTGGCAACTTTGGTGGTCAACAAGATCCGTGGCACTTTCAACTCCGCTGCTGTAAAGGCACCGGGCTTTGGCGATCGTCGCAAAGCAATGTTGCAAGACATGGCAGTTCTTACTGGTGGCCAAGTCATCAGCGAAGAAGTTGGTTTGAAGTTGGAGAACGTGACGCTCGACCTCTTGGGTCGTGCAAAGCGCGTCATCATCACCAAAGACAACACCACCATCGTCGATGGTTCAGGTGCAAAAGATGAAGTCAATGGTCGCATCAGCCAAATCAAGGCTGAAATCGACAACACCGATTCCGATTGGGACCGCGAAAAGCTTCAAGAGCGTCTCGCCAAACTTGCTGGCGGCGTTGCCGTCATCAAGGTGGGAGCTGCAACTGAAGTGGAGTTGAAGGAAAAGAAGCATCGTATTGAAGATGCTGTTTCTGCAACCCGCGCAGCAATCGAAGAAGGCGTTGTAGCCGGCGGTGGCACCGCACTTGTGCGTGCTCGTCCTGCGGTACTCAAAGTTGTTGAGTCACTCACTGGTGACGAAGCAACTGGTGCACGCACGGTGTACGAGTCGCTCACTTCACCTGCACGTCACATTGCCGACAATGCTGGCCTTGAAGGCGCAGTTGTTGTTCAGCGTGTGGAGTCAGAAAAGGGTGCTATTGGCTTGAATGCAGCCACAGGCGAATTTACCGACCTCATTAAGGCCGGCATCTTGGACCCAGCAAAAGTAACGCGTGCTGCTTTGCAAAACGCTGCATCAATTGCTGCATTGGTCCTCACTACTGAGTGCCTCGTGGCCGACAAGCCTGAGAAGCCAGGTGCTGCACCAGCCGGTGGCGGCGGTGGAATGCCCGGTGGAATGGGAATGATGTAAGTCGTTCTTTTCCTTTTGGAGAACTAAAAGATCCCGGGTCATTGACCCGGGATCTTTTTTATCTACGCTGAGAAAGTGACACAACCAAAGGCATCTCGCGGACAGCGTTTAGGACTTTTTCATCAAGTGTCTGACTACGCAGTGGCATTGGGTTTTCTTATTCTCATTACTCGGGCTGTATACCCATTGCTGTTGGCAATACTCGGACTTGTTGCTTTATTGAATGCAGGAAGCACACAAGGGCCACTCGCTGCTTATCGCTTCGTGCCCCGAAAAATCCATAATGCAATAGATGCAGTGTTAGTGCTTGGAGCCGTGGTGGCTGGTTCTATGGGAAGTCAATCAACGGCGAATCGTTTCTCTCTATTTGCCTTAGCCCTCATCCAGGGGTTCATCATCTACCTCGCACGAGTGACGAAGCACGCTCGCTTGTAGGTAACCTCTCCCTATGGCATTTGAACGACCACTTCCCGATCTTGACAAACTCATTACCGCATGGGAATCGTGGGAAAAAGGCGAAGAAGCTCCAGGTCGCGTGCTTGCCAATTTAAAGACAGCTGGCCTTGCCGATATCTTGCGCCAACTGCAGACTTCAGGCTGGGTGCCTTCGGCCTAGGCCGTCTTCATGCGCGCAGGTGGACAGCAGAAGATTCCGCGTCCATCGCAATGGGGAAAAGGAAGTTCAGCCCCGTGGATCGGTCGCGACTTCGCCCCACTCCAATCACTTGAGCATGTTGTTGCGCGAATAGCTGCGCACACACCGCAAGTAGCGGCAACAGAATTGATGCCAGAAGCGCGGGCAAGTGCCGTGTTGGTGAACTTGTACCAGGGTAAAAACGGCGTTGAAGTAGTTCTCACGAAACGTGCAGCACACTTAAAAAATCATAAGGGTGAGATTTCCTTTCCCGGGGGACGAGTGGAACCCGATGAGCAGGTTCACGAAGCTGCGTTAAGAGAAGCAGTGGAAGAAGTGGCGTTACCTGCCCATGATGTCACTTTGGTTGGCGAACTTGATCACTTGCTGACCATCGTGAGCAACAGTTACATCATTCCCGTGGTGGGAACCTTGCCGTATGAACCAACACTCGTTGCATCGGCAGATGAAGTAGATCGTGTGCTGCACGTACCGCTCCATGAACTGGTGCGCAGCGATACATATGCCTCAGAGGTGTGGGAAACACCAATGGGGTCACGCAATATATATATGTATCACCTCGACGATGAAACCATTTGGGGCGCTACTGCACGAGTGCTCACACAGTTGTTGCATATTTCCCTGAGTGATTAATCAGCTACCTAGCGTTCTGACCAATTGATAAAAAGTGCGCGCCCAAGCCTTGCAGTTCAGCCGCTGTGAAATTCCTCGTGGTTCGCAAGTGGTGAGCATGTCGTTGTAGAACTGGTTGTCTACTTTGAGGCGTAGATCAGAATTCCAAAAAGGAATACCCGTCATTTTGCTCAGCAACTTGAAGTTGCGATATCCAAAATCATGACGACGACATGACATGGTGAAATTGAATGAGCGCCCTGTATTACCGACTAATGGACTACTGCAATAATCAGTAGTCCAGTCGAGTTCTCGGAATTGCTGGCGGTAAGTTCTCTCAAAGCGAGGGAAAGCCGACAGCGAAGTGGCAAATGCCCCGCGTTCAATGACGGAAACTGTTTGGGCCAAGCTGTGTGGCGATGGGGCAACAAGAGTTGCGGCAACTAATACGTGTGCGAAAACGGCACCCATATACGCTCCTTCCAGATACGTATATGTGTGCAATAGGCAGCTCTAGAGTGCCGCGATTTCTTTCAAGGCCTGCACGGTCATAATTGCCCCAATTGCTGCCTCTTCGCCTTTATTGCCTTCTGTGCCGCACCTGTCGAGTGCTTGTTGCAGGGTGTTGACGGTGAGGACGCCAAAGGCAACGTGTATGCCCGACTGTAATGCGGCTTGCTGCAAACCAGATGCTGCTTCTCCTGAGACGTATTCAAAATGTGGGGTATCGCCGCGGATGACTGCACCCAGTGCAACAACTGCATCTACTTTTCCAGACTTTGCGAGCGCCAATGCCGCAACAGGTAACTCAAATGCTCCTGGTACCCAAATGGTGTGGATATCTTTTGCCGCAACTCCATGGTTGGTGAACCCTTGAACAGCGCCAATGCGTAATGCATCGACGATGTCGAAGTTGAAAGTTGCACAGAGGATGCCAAAGCGCATACCACTGCCATCTACTTTTACATTGCTGAGGCCGTCATTTGGTCCGTGCATTTTTTACTCCGTTCTTCAGGTGAATTATTTGTCCATGTCAATGAGGTGACCCATGCGCTCTTTTTTTGTGCGCAGGTACTTCTCATTTTCAGGTGTTGATGCAATTTCAATTGATACTCGTTCAACTACTGCGAGTCCGTAACCTTCGAGGCCACCATATTTGGCAGGGTTGTTGGTCATGAGGCGTAGTTCTGATGCCCCAAGGTCGGCAAGAATTTGTGCTCCAATACCGTATTCACGGCTGTCAACAGGCAAACCAAGTTCTGTGTTTGCATCAACCGTATCGAAGCCTTCGTCTTGCAGTGAGTACGCACGAATTTTGTGACCTATTCCAATACCTCGGCCTTCATGTCCGCGTAAGTACACAACGACGCCGCGGCCTTCTTCAGAAATTTTCTGCATGGCTGCAGCAAGCTGCGGCCCGCAATCGCAACGACGACTGCCAAACACATCGCCTGTCAGGCATTCGCTGTGCACGCGAGTGAGAACTGAGCCTGGTGCTGAAATATCTCCTTGCGTGAAAGCAAGGTGTTCAATGCCATCAACAGTATTGCGGTAGGCATGACATGTGAAGATGCCCCATTCAGTAGGAACGGGTGCGGAGCTAATGAATTCAACAAGCCGTTCGTGGTGCCTGCGGTATTCAATCAGAAGCGCAATTGAAGATAAGAGCAAGTTGTGTTGTGCACAAAATGCACGCAGGTCGTCGAGGCGGGCCATGGTGCCATCGTCATTTTGAATTTCACAAATCACCCCTGCGGGCTGACAGCCAGCAAGTTTGGCGAGGTCTACTGCAGCTTCGGTGTGACCAGCTCTTTTGAGTACGCCGCCTTCACGAGCACGAAGTGGAAAGATGTGTCCGGGTCGAGCAAAAGCCGCATAGTTGGCTGAGGGGTCAGAGAGTGCCCGCAATGTTGCTGCGCGGTCGGCCGCCGAGATTCCTGTGGCGATTCCCTCCATGAGGTCTACCGACACGGTGAAAGCGGTGCGATGACTCTCGGTATTTTGGTCGACCATGGCGGGAAGGCGAAGGTCATCACAGCGCTCGCCGGTTAATGGCGCGCACACAACACCCGTGGAATGGCGAACGATGAACGCAAGTTTTTCTTGAGTGGCGAACTCTGCAGCCATGATGAAGTCGCCTTCGTTCTCGCGATCTTCATCGTCAACGATGACCACCATTTCTCCTCGAGCAATTGCTGCGAGAACTTCGGGGATGGAAGCAAACCCGTTTTCTGAGGGGGGAAGAGCTGTGCTGTTCATGGTTTTTCCTTTCGCACCTCAACAACGACTTCAATGTCGGTATCGAGTTGTTGAACTGATGAAATAGTGCCGCGCCACATGTCGGCAATATCACCAACTGCGTCGCCGCTGAATATTCCGGGAGCATTGTCGCCACCGGCTATGGCCGGGGCAAAGTGGAATACGTATCGATTAACTAAGCCAGCACGATGGAATGCACCAGCGACATGATGACCGCCTTCAACGAGTAATTGCAGGACATCTTCACTGCCGAGCTTGTGCAACAGTGTGGTGAGGTCTCCGCTGTATTCGGTGCAGGGGTGCACTTTCGCTTGCGTTGGTGCGCTACCAAGAACAATGCGTCGCGGTGACGTTCCTTCTGCATCGCGAACGGTGAGTTCGGGGTCATCTGCGCGAACAGTTCCTGCACCAACAAGTACGGCATCGCTTTCTGCACGCAACTCGTGAACTCGTTGTCGAGCCGATGCACCAGTAATCCACTGGCTAGTGCCGTTTGCTGCTGCAGTTTTACCATCGAGCGTGCTTGCCATTTTGAGAACGACAAATGGCATGCCAGTTGTGCGGTGATGTATGTAGGGGAGAAGTTGTGAGTGCACTTGGCCCGCAAGTACTCCAAGTTCAACTTCAATGCCAGCTGCACGCAAAGCATTGAGGCCTGTGCCGGCAACTTTCGGGTCGGGGTCAACTATTCCTACAACGACGCGCTGTACGCCAGCGTCAATGATGGCTTGGGTGCAGGGGCCGGTTCGACCAGTATGCGAGCAAGGTTCAAGTGTGGTGTAGAGAGTTGATGCACGAGCAGCTTCGCCGGCTCGGCGCAAAGCGTGAATTTCTGCGTGTGGCCCACCCACAGCTGAAGTGCAACCTTCATATGTAGAACCATCGGCAGCAACGACAACGGCACCCACCCATGGGTTAGGACGCGAAATGAGACGCGCCTGCAACGCCGTGCCAAGTGCACGGCGCATGAATTGTTCGTCGCGCACGCTAGGCGTGCTCGCAGTATTTGTCATGCCTCCACCTTGCTCCCATCCGGACTATGACCGTCGGTATTGGAGTTCCACCAATTCGGCCCAATCACCGAAGTGAAAGGGTTCGCAGACTATGACTGCCGGTTGGGACTTGCACCCGTACCCCGCAAGGAGTTGTTTGTAGTTGTATTCGTATTGCGTGCCCCACGTTATAGGCGATCGTGGGCTGAGGCACTGTCGACTAGTCGCGAGGTGACCATTTTTGGTTTGGGTCAGTGACCTCGGTTGCTTTGCGCTTGTCGGCGCGGATCACGTTGCGAAAGATGACGGTGAAAACAACGGCAAGGCCAATAATGATGAGCCCGAAGGTGGCGTACTGCAAATTCCCACCACGGTCACCAGCTTGAGTCGGAGCTTTTCCACATCCGGGCTTCGGATACAGCCCAATACAGTCGCTCGGGTCGCGCTCCATGTCGTAGGTATAGAGCGGATCTGAGGTGGGTGTCTCTGAGTTGGCGGGGTGACTTTGGGGAAAGCGCAGGGTGTACGAGGTGGTGGCAGATACTGATGGGGGTAGAGCGACAGATGGCACTCCGCCATCGTCACACGGCACGGGTGCTGATGCCAAACGGGAACTATGGTCATAGCGATGTCTGGTACTTATGACACCGTTTTAGTGGTCGATTTTGGGGCTCAATACGCCCAACTCATTGCGCGCCGTGTGCGCGAGGCCCACGTGTACTCAGAAATCGTGCCACACCGCATCACGGCGAGCGAAGTACAAAAGAAAAATCCGCGAGCCATCATTTTGTCTGGTGGACCAAAAAGTGTGCACGTCGACGGTGCTCCAGTACTCGACCCTGCCATCTACGACCTCGGCATTCCTATTTTCGGTATTTGCTACGGGCATCAACTGATTGCTCAACAACTCGGTGGCGAAGTATCGCGAGGTGGCCGTGGTGAATATGGTCGTGCACTGCTCACTCGAAATAGCGAGAAGTCAACACTGCTGCACGACCTGCCATCTGAGTATTCGGTATGGATGAGCCATTTTGATTTTGTTGCGCGCCTGCCAGAAGGTTTTGTTTCATCGGCGTCTACTCCCGATGCGCCGATTGCAGTAATGGAAAATGCACAACGCAAAGTGTGGGCAGTGCAATTCCACCCAGAAGTGGTGCACTCCGAGTACGGACAAAAAGTTCTTGAGCGTTTTCTGATTGAGCTTGCTGGTTGCACTCCCAACTGGACGATGGACTCCATTATCGACACTCAGGTGGCTGCAATTCGGGCACAAGTAGGAAATGCTCGTGCAATTTGTGGTTTGTCTGGCGGTGTCGACTCATCAGTTGCTGCGGCACTTGTTCATAAAGCAATTGGTGCTCAACTCACATGCGTTTATGTTGACACTGGTCTCATGCGCAAAGGTGAAAGTGAACAAGTAGTCGAAATGTTCGAGCGCAATATGGGTATAGAACTCATTCATGTGCGCGCAGGTGAAAAGTTTTTCGACAAGCTCGCGGGCGTTATTGAACCAGAAGCAAAGCGCAAAGCAATCGGTGAACTCTTCGTGCGTATCTTTGAAGAAAATACTGGTGGAGTAACCGACGCAGAATTTCTGGTGCAAGGAACTTTGTACCCCGACGTCATTGAAAGTGGCGGAAGCGATGGCACTGCCTCTGTTATTAAAAGCCATCACAACGTTGGTGGCTTGCCAGAAGATATGACCTTGAAATTGGTTGAGCCACTGCGCACCCTTTTCAAAGATGAAGTGCGCAAGTTAGGTAGTGAACTTGGTCTTCCCGACGAAATGGTGTGGCGCCAACCGTTCCCAGGCCCTGGGCTGGGCGTGCGCATCATTGGTGAAGTCACTCCAGAGCGTGTGGCAACTCTGCAAGAAGCCGATGCCATCGTGCGCGAAGAAGTACGTCTAGCGGGCCTCGAGCGAGAGATCTGGCAGGCCTTTGCCGTTCTTGCCGATATCCGCTCTGTGGGTGTGATGGGCGACGAACGTACCTATGGGCACCCCATCATCATTCGTGCCGTCACGAGCGATGATGCCATGACCGCCGACTGGGCACGTTTGCCCTATGACCTCTTAGAGAAAATGTCGAACCGCATCATCAATGAAGTCGCCGGCATTAACCGCGTGGTGTACGACGTGACCTCGAAGCCGCCCGGCACAATTGAGTGGGAATAAGCCAATTTTCCTCGTTTTATCGCCAATTTTGAGTCAAAAACGGGAAATTTCGACCTGAAATCACCCCTCATGGGAAGTGGCTCGTAGGCTCCAAGAGTCATGTTCGTACGCCCCCGCGCCCGACTGATCGCCTTGGTGGTCGCTCTCAGCAGTTTTGCTGGGCCTACGTTGTTGGCCTCGGCCCCAGCGTCGGCCTCATCG
>JAURNB010000208.1 GCA_030830415.1 Acidimicrobiales bacterium
ATGTTGCGATAGCCAGGTATGACATCACGGTGAAAGCCGTGGATGAGTTTTTCGTAAGGCCAGTCGGTGGGATGCGTTGAATGCTCTTCGGTAATAATGAGCCCAGCTCCACCTGCTGCACGCGCTGCATAGTAAGCGCTATGTTGTTCTGTGGGCTTTCCGTTGCGTGCGTAGTTCGTGAGGTGAGCGCTAAAGACAATGCGATTACGAGTGGTGACGGGCCCCAGTTGGAGCGGGGTCCACAAGTACTTGTAACTCACGAAGACAGAGGTTAGGTGGGTTTTGAGGGAAGTGATGGCTCGAGACCAGAACGAAGCCGTCGAAGGTTGGGAATATGTCGAATGACCACCAGAACCCCGATGCCGACAGTTGCGGCTATTTCCCAGCCGGGTGCTCCCGCTACTGCAATGCAAATGGGCAAGAGCACGGTGATCACGAGTGAGGAAATGGAAGCTTTTTTCGTTGTTTTACTCAGTACTGCCCACAAGAGTAAAAGTCCAATACTGATGAACGGGTGCACCACAAGCATGGCGCCCGATGCTGTAGCAACCCCTTTGCCGCCCGCGAAACGACGGGTGATGGGGTAAACATGGCCCAGAACTGCAGCAGCTGCACACCAAAATGCTGCAGCATTGCCGAAAATTGCCAAGCCAAGGCCAGTTGCAACGGCACCTTTCACTGCATCAAGACCGTAAACGTATGCCCCTTTTTTCATTCCTAATGCACGGGCAACATTCGATGCACCTGGGTTGCCTGAACCGACTGCGGTGATATCGATGCCGTTTGCTTTGGCCACCAAGATGGCGCTCGGGAATGTGCCGATGAAGTACCCGGCAGTCGCGAGAAGAACAACGAGAAAGTAGTGCACGGTTACAGCATAAACACTGCACGCCGTGCTTCAAGGACAGCCTCGAGAACAGTGCGTGGGGCTACAGCATCGCCAACAAGTTGAAACCGAGTAGAGAGGTGCTCGGTGGGAAGACGAAAGCCACAATCGATGAAAGCAGCTGCGTCATAGACGGTGGTCTCACCCGAATATCGATCTTGTACTTCAACACACACACCTTGGTCAGAATGTGTAACACCGCGAACAAGTGCGCGTTTCACTACGCGGGTGCCTTGCTGTGCCAAGCGAACATTTGCGGGAGCCAAATCGCCTGAGCGCGATAGCTCATTTCCAGCAATGTTGTCGGGGGTCACGAGAATTGCACGCTGGCCAAGCCATTGCGCGAGAGCAATGGCAATAGGGCCACCAATGGGGTCGTGCAAAACAATGTCGCCACTTTCAGGAAGCGCAACGGAACCATTCATCACATCAACAACATCAAGCGCAGCTGAGAGGTTTGTCAATGCATAGGTTGGAACTCCTAAGCGTGAGCCTGTGCACTGCAAAACAACATCGGCGGCAAGGTCTGTAGTGCCATCAATAGATACCCCAAAATGAAACTGCACACCAAGAGCTACACATTGTTCGTATAGCCAATGCACAAATGCGCCACCTGGGCCGGCGAAAGCAGCAATTCCGCCTGCGGTGTTTTGCTTTTCGTATACCTCAACTGAGTGACCACGGCGAGCTGCCGTGTATGCGGCTTCTAGGCCTGCTGGCCCTGCGCCAATGACGGCAACTCTTTTTGGAGCAACCTGTGCATACCAATTGGGGTCGGTGCTCTCGTGGCCAGACGTGGGTTCAACGACGCAGGTAACTATGGGGTTGCGTGCATCGCGCACTTGGCACGTTTGATTGCAGCGAATGCAGGGGCGGATCTTTGCCGTCTCACCACTCAGCATTTTGTTCACCAAGTCGGGGTCGGCAATTTGCGCCCGGGTCATTTCAACACCGGTACATACGCCCTGCTCAACAGACTGAATAGCCATCTGTAGTTGAACAACGGAACCTTGCATGAACACAGGAATGTTGAGCACTGCCTGCACGCGTTGGGTGATTTCTGTATTGAATCCCTCTGGTTCATGAAAATCGGGGCGAGTTTTTTCTACAGAGAAAATGGAACCACGAACAACAACTAAATAATCGAGCCCACACGCAGCAAGTTGGGGAGCAAGCTCTACGGCCATGTCTGGCGTAATGCCAGCCCATGGTGCAAGCTCATCGCACGAAAGCCGCAGACCAATAACGGCATCGCCAACTGCTTCGCGCATCTTTTCAATGATTGTTCGCGCAAATAAAGTTTTATCTTGACCCCACGCGTCGTCGCGATGATTGGTGAGACCAGAAAGAAATTGCCGCACCAAACTGTGTTGGCCAGCATTGATTTCCACGCCATCGCACCCAGAAGAAACGGCAATACGCGCAGCGAGAACAAAACCCTCAATGACTTCATCGATATCGGCTTGTTCCATCCATTTCGGAACTTCACGTGAGTTCACTTCAGGTACGCGGCTGGGCGCCCACAATGGTTGCTGGTGATATGCAGAAGTGCCTTGTCCGCCTGAGTGGTCGAGCGATGCAATCACTAAACATTTTTCTTTGTGTAGTTCTGCAGAAAGCGTGGCCAACGATTCTGCGCAGCGTGATGCAAGTGGCGCACGTTCGTACGGCCAGTCGCTGTGGTGGACGCTCATGCCTTCCAGCACTATGACGCCACAACCACCTTGTGCTCGTCGCGCGTAATAGGCAATGTGCTGATCGCTAAAAGTTCGTTCGTCGGTACCGAGGTTGGTGACGTGGAGGCC
>JAURNB010000209.1 GCA_030830415.1 Acidimicrobiales bacterium
AACCCTTCGTAGTGGCGGAAGAGGTGGGATTTGAACCCACGGTGGCTGTGACACCACGACGGTGTTCGAGACCGTTCCATTCGTCCGCTCTGGCACCCTTCCGTTGAAAAGTTTATCGGACTACGAACGTTTAGAGGCGAAGAACTCTTTCAACAGTGCTGCTGACTCTCCTGCAAGAAGTCCGTGTTCTACAGGTGGATTATGACCAAGACGAGGATCACTCATCACGTTGTACAAACTGGCTGTTGCGCCTGCTTCAAAGTTGGCAGCTCCATAGACAAGTCGGCCAATGCGAGAAGATTGCGCGGCACCCGCACACATGACACATGGTTCAAGAGTGACGACCAAAGTGCACTCATCTAAACGCCAGCTACCCAGCTTTTGGCTTGCATCGCGCAATGCCAGCACTTCAGCGTGCGCAGTCGGGTCGTGAGCGAATTCTCGTTCGTTGTGGCGGCGGGCAATGATTTCGCCATTGTGAAGCACCACAGCACCCACCGGCACGTCGCCTTGCGCGAAAGCAAGGCGCGCTTCATCAAGAGCCGCTCTCATCGCTTCAAGATGGGTGTTCGACATGTCTGTCATGGCGGAAGGGGTGGGATTCGAACCCACGGAAGCTTTCACTTCACACGCTTTCCAAGCGTGCCGATTCGGCCGCTCTCGCACCCTTCCTAAAATTCACTAGCGGACGTGAGGCTAGCGAGCGATAGCCTGACTTCAGCAGCGAGTGAGGTGCCGGTCGGGTCCTGTGCAACGTCTGCCCGCAAACCAGGTCAGGGCCGGAAGGCAGCAGCCTCCATCGGGACAAGGCGTGTGCCGCAGATCGCCTGGCCGGTGCCTCAGTCGTTGTTAACGCGACTGAGCCAACGCTGTTGCTCGTTTGGCCAACTGTGGGCTCCCCAAGTCGTCACACAATGCAGAAAATTCTGCCGTTGGGCCATGCCATTGCCAGTCGTCTACCGCACCCACATTCACCGTGGTCACCACTGTTGCTATTTTTTTGAACAGCGCCGCAAGCTCACGGTTTTCACGCAAGGTGAGCCCAAGTTTTGCCGCACCTCGCACTGTCACATCCCACGCCGTTTCATCGTCGGGAATTGCCTCAATGTGTTCATACTTCGCCAACACTGTTGCTGCACTCTTTGCGCCCCAACCCGCAAGACCTGGGAAGCCATCAGATGCATCGCCAACTAAAGCTAAGTAATCGGCAATAGATGCTGGCCCCACACCAAATTTTTCACGTACGGCGGCATCGTCAATAACGATGTTGTTTCGCCTGTCGAACTGCACCACTCGCTTGCCTTCAACACACTGACCTAAATCTTTGTCGGGCGTCAGCATGACTACTTGTTGAACGCGTTTGTCATTTGCAGCAACACGTGCTGCGGAGCCCAATGCATCGTCGGCTTCAAATTCTTCCATCGCCCACACCACAACACCCATGGCACGCAATGCATCTTCCACTAAAGGAATTTGATGCAATATGACGGGCTCCATGCCCTCACTTGTTTTGTAGCCGCCGTACAGGTCGTTACGAAAACTTTCAATAATGTGATCGGATGCAACGCCAACATGAGTTGCCCCGTCAGCAATAAGTTGCAGCGTTGAAGAGAGCACTCCAATAGTTGCCGCAAAGGGCGGCGGCGTTGTGTGTTTTGTTGCTTGGCCATAGTGCTGGCGATACAACTCATAGGTTCCGTCAACAAGATGAACTTTCACGCGTATTTCTCTTTCTCGGAAATTTAGAGCGTTGCTGCTGCAACGCGCCGCACATTGACGAGTCGCTCAAGTTCATGATGCGTAATTTTCCAACCCTCACTGGTGCGCACCAACTTGTCGTTATAGGCAGCCCACAAAATAATGAGATGATCGGGGTCGGCAGGCAACTCGTGGGTTGCTTGTACATAACTGCGCAATGTTGCGGTGTCGCCGTTGACAGTTACTTGAATATTGCCAATGAGATGCTGCGTGCGACCATATTTATTTCGCGCTGCTGTTACCCAAGGGCGATAGGCACTTAAGCCAACAATGGGTTCGGCCCCAAAGCCCGACACCACGACATCTTCGGTGAAACAGGTGCAATAACGGTCGTAATCGAGTTGATCGATGGAATCGGCATAACGGATGATGATGTCGCCAACGGCGAGTCGGTCTTCAAGTTCGCTCATACGTGCATCCTAGAAGGTAAAGGACGCAGGTTTTTCTAGATGATGAGAGCGAGCAATGTTCCCGCAACGATGTACGGGCCAAAGGCAATACGGCTCTTGCGTGAAACACGACCAGTGAGCAACAAGACTGCGCTCACCACTCCGCCAATGAGGAAGATGGCCACAACGCCATTGAGCAAAGCACCCCAACTGTTGTAGGCAAGTGAAAAACCAACAATGGGAGCCAAGAGCACGTCTCCTTTGCCAAAACTTCCTTGCGCTACCGATTTCAACGCAACAAAAAACGCAAAGAGCGCAACAGCACCTACACCAGCGCGCAAAAGATTGCCGAGATCCCAATGAATAACGGCATCGAGAGCTAAGAGTGGAACGCCCAACGTAATGGCGAGGCCATTGATATAGCGCGGCACGCGATGGGTGATGGCATCGATAATGCCAATAGCGATGAGGCCGCACCCAATGATGACGAGACCCATGGCAGCAAACCAACGGTCGGCTGACTTAGCGAGCAACATGGCAATGTCGATGGTGCACAAAACAATTGCACAACGTTCGGCAATTCCGAAGTGGAATGCGGAGTGTGCAATACGAGCAACGTTGCGCTGTGCAGTGAGAACTACCCAAGCGCCGCCAACGAGGCCCAACAAAGCTGCGAAAAGAACCGTGGTCTTATTCCTGCACTAGTTCAATAAGTGTGCCAAAGCTGCTTTTCGGATGAATGAAGGCAACAGTGGTGCCGCGGCTACCAGGCCGTGGTGCTTTGTCGAGTGCAATTGCACCTGCATCGATCATTGCTTGCAATGCAACTGCGCAATTCTCGACACGGTATCCAATGTGGTGCAAGCCTTCGCCACGCTTTTCAATTGATTTTGCAACGGGTGAATTTTCATTTGTTGGCGTGAGGAGTTGCACATAGCTTTCTGCAACTTTCAACAGTGCCTCTTCTACTCCGTCGCTCTCCACGATTTCGCGGTGTTCTACCTCGGCACCAAATGCACGGCGGTAGTAGTCGATGGCAGCTTCAAGGTCTTTGACAGCAATTGCTACGTGATCAATTTCGGTTAACAGCATGTCTCTATCGTCTCACGTCACACGCCTGCGCGGCGGAATCGGTTGATATTTTCTTCGCCCACTTTGGCGCGCAGTTCGGGGTCATCAATGCCTAAACCTTCCTCAGGGGCCAAGCACAAGATGCCGAGTTTCCCTTCGTGCATATTGTGGTGCACCTGGTAAGCGGCTTCTCCTACATCTTCTAAGGAAAATACCTGCGACATCACTGGGTGAATCATCCCTTTACCGATGAGCCGATTGGCTTCCCAGGCTTCGCGATAGTTCGCAAAATGGCTTCCCACAAGCTTCTTCAGGCGCATCCAGAAGTGGCGATTATCGAACTCGAGCATGAATCCGCTGGTGGCAGCACAGGTAACGACCGTGCCGCCGCGCTTCACCACGTACATCGACGCACCAAAGGTGGAGCGACCAGGGTGTTCAAACACAATGTCGGGGTCTTCGCCCACAAGAGCGCGAATGTCGCTGCCCAAGCGGCGCCATTCCTTTTCGTTGTGCGAGCCATCTTCATTGAAGAACTTGTAGTTGGCTGCTTTGCGATCGATGACTGCTTCACAACCCATTTCACGCAAGATGTCGGCCTTGTCTGACGAGCTCACTACTCCAACAGGAATGCCTCCGCCGTTCAACACATATTGAACGGCATACGCACCAATGCCACCCGTGGCACCCCAAATGAGAACAACATCGCCTTGTTTCATGCGTGCACCATTTTGCGATACCAACATGCGATAGCTCGTGCTGTTGCACAATGCATTCACCGCTGCTTCTTCCCATGAAAGATGCGCAGGCTTAGGCATGAGCTGGTTTGCTTTCACCACTGCCATGTCGGCAAGCCCACCAAAGTTTGTTTCATAACCCCAAATGCGTTGGTTGCTCGCCATCATCGAGTCGTTGTGTGCACTTTGATCTTGGTCGTCTACGTGGTTGCAATGCACCGTTACTTTGTCGCCAGGTTTCCAGGTGCGCACTGCTGCACCCACTTTGAGAACAACTCCCGACGCATCGCTGCCGATGACTTGGTAGTCACGATCGTGACGCTTGGCCAATTCACTTTCGCGACCCAAGCGTTGCATCGGGCCAAAAGTATGGATGGGTTCAAAAATACTGGTCCATACGGTATTGAAGTTGATGGAGGAAGCCATGACCGCGACATACACCTCATCGGGTGCAAGCTCTGGTGTGGGCACTTCACCGACATGAATGCTCTTGCGCGGGTCTTTTTCATGCGAGTCGAGCCCAGCAAACATCTCGACATCGGCAAGGCGAACATGAGCTCCGCGATACGTTGCAGGGATGGGCAGGGCTGCAATTGTTGCCGCATCGGCCCCCGACAAAATGGCGTTTCGAATATCTTCCACGATGCGAGGTTACTGAGGAGTCACGACTTCACCACGCCAACAACCCGCGAAATGAGTAGCCTTTACAACATGTCAGGTTCATACATCGTCGCCGGAGCACGTACACCTATTGGAAAGCTCAGCGGTGCACTCGCTGGCTTCTCTGCAGCCGAACTGGGGGGCATCGCCATTGCTGAAGCCCTTGCTCGAGCCGGTGTCAAACCAGAAGAAGTAGAACACGTTCTCATGGGCCAGGTTCTCATGGCTGGCCAAGGTCAAGTTCCTTCACGTCAAGCCGCAGTAAAAGCCGGAATCCCTATGAGTGTTCCTGCAGTCAACATCAACAAAGTGTGCTTGTCGGGTTTGAACACCATCTATCTTGCCGACCAAATGATTGCTGCAGGAGAAGCCGACATCGTTATTGCCGGTGGTATGGAAAGCATGACCAATGCTCCTTACATTGCATCCGGGGCACGCAGTGGTTTTCGCTATGGCAATACCGAACTCGCCGACGCCATTATTAAAGATGGTTTGTGGTGCGCATTCGATGCATGCCTCATGGGCTTAGGAACCGAGCGCTACACCGCAGGTGGCATTGGCCGTGAAGTGCAAGACCAGTTTGCAGTGCAAAGCAACACCCGTGCTGCAGCAGCAATTGCCGCTGGCAAATTTGCCGACGAAATTGTGCCCATCACCATTCCACAACGTAAAGGTGACCCTGTGGTCATTAGCACCGACGAAGGCGTGCGTGGCAACACCACCATGGATTCACTCGCAACACTCAAACCAGCATTCGAAAAAGATGGTGCCATTACTGCAGGTAACGCTTCGCAACTCAGCGACGGCGCAAGTGCTGTTGTTGTCATGAGCAAAAAAGCTGCTGAAGCACGCGGTGTGAAACCACTTGGTGAAGTGGTGTCGTACGGAATGGTTGCCGGCCCCGACAATGCATCGCTTTTGCATCAGCCCAGCAATGCCATCTTGAAAGCATTGGGTCGTGCTGGTCTCAAAGTGTCCGACATCAACCTCTTTGAAATTAACGAAGCGTTCGCCGCAGTGGGCATTGCTTCCATGAAAGAACTCGGCATCAGCGACAGCATCGTCAACGTCAACGGCGGCGCAATTGCTTTGGGTCACCCCATCGGCATGAGTGGAAACCGCTTAGCGCTCACCGTTTTGCATGAGCTGCGTCGTCGTGGTGGTGGCCTCGGCGCCGTATCGCTCTGCGGCGGTGGCGGACAAGGCGATGCGCTCGTTGTTCGCTCGCTCTAAACATTTTCTTCTCTTTATTTTTGCTGCTGTCGTTATTGGCGCAGTAGGTGGTCTGCTCTCTGCTGCATTTCTTGGTTCCCTCAATTGGGCAACTACCACCCGTGTCAATAACGAATGGTTGATTTATCTCTTGCCCATCGGCGGCGGCTTCGTTGGTTTCGTCTACTACAAGTGGGGAAATCCCATCACCGGTGGAACCAGTTTGGTGCTCGATGCCATTCATGTTCCCGGAGCAGAAGTTCCGGCCCGCATGGCACCCATGATTTGGGGTGGGAGCGTTGCCTCACACCTTGTGGGCGCATCGGTGGGTCGTGAAGGCGCCATTGTGCAAATCATTGCCAGCGTCACCGATGCCATTGCCCGTGCTCGCTCAACGAGTTACCGCACACGACGAGTGTTTCTGGTCATTGCCGTTGCAGCAGGTTTTGGTGGGCTCTTTGGCGTTCCCATTGCCGGTGCCTTTTTCGGTCTTGAGATTCAACGCAACACAAAGCTGCACAAATCTGCTGTACTCCCTGCATTTGCAGCAAGTGCCACTGCTTATTTCACCGTCGAAGCTTGCGGCGTGAAGCAC
>JAURNB010000210.1 GCA_030830415.1 Acidimicrobiales bacterium
CCGACGGTGCCTTTGCCATCGAGATACCGCCAGCGATCGGCTGGCGCAGCACCACGTGCTGACATTTGCTCAAGTGGGTATACCGCATGAATTGCCTGAACAATTTCATCTTGACTCACCACTTTGTTTCCGGTCCAGCCTTGTTCAGCATCTAAAGGCATGAACTCGATGAATCGCACTTCCACATTGTTCTCGCGACCAAAAGTTGCAAGGTCAACTATTTCATCGTCGTTGGTGCCACGTTCAATCACCGCATTTACTTTGATGGGGTGAAAACCTGCCTGCTGAGCTTCTTGAATTCCGGCAATGACATTATGAAATTCATCGCGGCGTGTCATTGCTAGAAATTTCTCTGGTTGCAAAGTGTCAAGGCTTACATTGACTCGGCTGACGCCTGCTGTGAATAGTTCATGAGCCACATTGCGCAGTGTTGCGCCATTAGTGGTGAGAGCAATGTCGGGAGCTTTGCCGGCAAAGGCCGATGGCGCATGTGCGGGCACGCGTAGTGCAGCTAACTGGTTCACCAAAATGGGAAGGTGCGCACGCACCGTTGGCTCGCCACCGGTGAGGCGAATGCCATCGACAAAAAAATGCTCAACACAAATGCCAGCAAACCGTTTGATTTCTTCGAAGGTGAGCACATCGCTCCGGTCGAGCCACACCATGCCCTCCGCCGGCATGCAGTAGGTACAACGAAAGTTGCAGCGGTCGGTGACTGAAATACGCAGGTCGCGCACAGTGCGCCCAAAAGGGTCGACTAGCGCTTCACCTTGGACCCCCGCCGCACTCATGGTTCTAGTCTATGCCCCTTCGACAAGGTCTGATAAGAGAAGAATTCGCACTTCGCCGCCCTGAACCACCCCATCGCCGTCAGGCAAGACCGCCACAGCATTCGCCAACGCGGATGCTGCTAACTGATGGCTCCCTTGTTGGCTAACAGGAGCAACATGAATGCGACCATCGCTATTACTTTTGGCAATCACACGCTGGAAGTGAATTTTCCCATCGGTTTTACGCAAAAAATCTGCATCTGCCATCGCGAGCAGCGATGGGCGATGCAGCGCTGCATGGCCCATCATCTTGCGCAGTGCTGGACGTGCCAACAATTCAAAACTCACTAACGATGAAACCGGGTTTCCGGGAAGACCAAAAATGGGAACTTGACGTTGAGCTTCAGACCCACGTGGAGCATCGAGCATGCCAAAGGCAAATGGTTTCGCCGGCTTAATGGCAATTTGCATCCACGTCATGTGAGCAATGCGACCAAGAAGTGCTTTCACTACGTCGTACGCGCCCATGCTGACACCACCACTCGTCACAATGGCGTCGCACTCGTCAGCTGCTCTTCGCAGTGTCTCTTCCAGAGCTTGTTCATTGTCACGCACGATGCCGTAATCGACTGCGGTACAACCAGCTTGCGTAACAAGACCCATCAACATGGTGCGGTTGCTTTCACGAATTTGACCAAGTGCCAGTGGTGAACCATCGTCAACTAACTCATCGCCAGTAGACAGCACTGCAACACGAAGTCGTGGCACAACAGATACATGAGGTGCATTGATGCTGGCAAGAACACCTACTGCAGCAGAGTGCAGCACATCACCAACGCGGAACACCACATCGCCAATGTGCACGTCGTCACCACGAGGACGAACAGCCTGCCCCACCTGCACAGAAGCACTGAGCACCACTTCCTCTGGTGTTTTACCTTCTGTGGAATCTTCCACCATCACCACTGCATCGGCGCCACTTGGCATGGGGGCACCCGTCATGATGCGAGATGTCTCACCTGGGCCCACTGCAACATGAGGAACACCACCTGCAGCAATTTCATCGACCACTCGCAGGGTGACGGGAACATTCGCAACATCTTGCGCACGAACGGCGAAGCCATCGACTGCACTATTTGCAAAATGAGGTACTTCTTCTTGCGAAACGATGTTCTCGGCGAGCACCAACCCATATGCATGGTGCAGCGCAACGGTGACCGGCGCAGCCTGCTGCACTGCACGCAGTACTTTTTCTTGGGCAGAAGCGAGTTCAATCACGTCCTGAACGGTACCTGTGAGAAGATGTGACCACATGATCTATCGAGCACTTCCTGCTAGCGGTCACGATGTCTCTTGGGACGTCGTCAACCCCAATCTCGCCGATGGCGGACGCCCGCTCAGCACGGTGAAATTTCGCTGGGAAAACGAAGGATGGACCCTCGATTGCGGGCTCGGGCCACAACGGTCGCAAGTAGCCATCCGGGTTTCTGCCCAATGGGGAATCCAGCAAGTGTTGCTCTTTCGTGACCTCGACGACCCCGATCTATGGCTAGCGACCGATGGTTCAGGCCGATGGGGCGAGGTCAATGGCGCCCACCGCACCGACCTCGATGGGTGCCACCTCGTGGCCATTGTTGGTTCGCCCATCACGCATTGCATCGCCATTCGTCAACTGCCTTTAGCAGTTGGCCACGGGGCTGAAGTTAATACTGCCACCGTGGCCCCCGAGAAACTCTCGGTCGTCGCCGGCACCATGCGCTTTGAGCGCATTGCCGAACACCGCTGGCGCTACACCCGCCTCTCCCCTCTCGACAGCACCTTGCAAGAGCTCGTTGAGGTGGATGTCGA
>JAURNB010000211.1 GCA_030830415.1 Acidimicrobiales bacterium
GCCACCAGCGCCGCTTGTGCTGATGCACGGCGACTTTCAATGCGCCAATGTAATGGTTACAGCCGATGGGCACATAGAGGTCATCGACTGGGAACTTGCCGGAATTGGTGACCCACGTGAAGACATTGGCTATTTCAAAGCAGTGTCGCAAGCTTCACCCCCAGACCTTTTAGGCGACGATGGTATTGAAGGTTTTTGTGCTCGTTACCGCGAACTCACTGGGCTCAATGAATTACAAGTGAACCCCGCAACTGTTGCGTACTTCTTGGTGCTCGGTGTGGTGGGCACAGTAGAGCAACTGATGCAGGGTGGTGCGGCTTGGGCAAAAGGTGAAAACCATTTGTTCAACTCGGTGTTCAACTTGAGTTCGGTGCTCTTTGGCCAAAGTATGTGGCTGAATTTCTTAGGGCAGCTATCGGAACCAATGAAGCAAATTGCTGCTGCAGCAAACGGAGGGAAGTAAATGTTTTCACGACCAACGACCGAACAGTTGCTTGCTGGTATTGCCGAAGAGCTACGCACCGTGGTGGCAAGCGAAGTGCAAACCGAGACCACAAAAATCATGTTGCAACAAATCGATCAAATTTTGATGGGTTGTTCTCGCCGCGCTGCGCATGAAATTGCCTGGGTGCACGAAGAAGCAGAGAAAATTGGTGCATTAACCGGTAAGCCCATTGGGAAGCCAGCGAGTTTGCATCTCGAAGATGTGCTGGCGTGGTATCACCAAGTGAGTTCGCTCCTGTCTGACGAAGTAGGGGCAGCATTTCGCAGTGGCGACCAGGGTCGCATCGATGCAGTAAAAGAATTGCTCGATGCTCGCTCAGCTATTGAAATGCAAGTGCTCGGCGCTCTCGAACTTGTAGGTCGTGGCTAATAACCCAGTGGGGTAGCAGTGCCACGGTCAATGCTGCCGTGGCGAAACTTTGCCGCGTCGATGGGCATGTGAGTGTCAATTGACTGGCTCGTGGTGTTCTCGTGTACGCAGATGCGCTCAATGATGCGCCATTCACCATTGCGATTTTCATATTGGTCGAGATAGCGCCCAAACCACGTATCGATGTGGTCAACACCATTGTCGGTGCGGAACACATAAGTGACGTTGTAGATCTCGCCCGAGGCGGTGGATCCGTTCACTTCAATGGCGTGGTTCATAACACAGTGCATGGTTCCTGTGAAGCGCTGATGAGAGTCGATCACACGGTCACAAAATGCCATTGCATTTCCCACAAACACCCCGTGGTCGTCGGTGGCTTCTGGCCAGTATGCCGATTTCATCAGGTCGCCATCGAGGCGGTCAACACCGCGCGCGTACCTGGCAGCAACTTGTCGAATTGCGTCGTGGTCGGAAAGTGTTGCGCTCATGTTCCCCCTCAAGAAAGTCCGCACTTCAGCGGTCGTCATAGTGTAAACACGAGTGATGAAGAGAACGAGACCCAGAGTGCGCATCCAATGCCTAGTTGCACTTCTGGTGGTCGCCACCTCGTGTGGGTCGGCCGGGTCTACTGAAACCACAACCACGTCAACATCCACAACGGTGCAGCCAGTGGCGACCTCCACAACCAGTACGGTTCCGCCAGTATCGGGAGAACCCGTGGCACTTGGGGTGCTCACGCGTTCTTCGCAAGCCAGTGTGTTGCAAGAGATCTCCAAGTATGTAAATACACAACGCGCAGGTGTGGGCGGCAGGCCGTTAGTGCTTCAGGAGTGTGAGGTTTCCCAAGACCAAACGCTGGGTGACTGTATTGAAGAGTTTGCGCAGAACAAGGTGTACGCAATTGTGGCGACCGATGAAGGTGTGGGAGATATTGGCGCAGCGCTGGAGGAAGCAGAGCAAAGTACACCGGTGGTTGTGGCTAACCCCATTGATGTTTCTGTATTGGTGTCGCAAAAGCTCACTGCTATCACGCCCGGAATGCCAGGCCTCATGCTGTCGTTGGCAATAGTGGCAGCAGCTGAAAACAAAAGCATCAGCGTTGTGCATAGCGGGAGCGAAGAGTCGAATTCAATTTTTGCATCAATCGTGCGCCCGGTCTTAGTGAAGTCGGGTTTGCGTGTTGAAGACATTTCGGAAGTTGTTGTTCCCGACGATGCAACAAGTGAGGAAGTAGTGGAACTACTTGAAGATGCTGAAGTTGCGTCGTCGGCAGTAATTGCCGATCTTGCCGGAGAAAACTGTGCTGGTTTTGCAAAATGGGTGAACTCGTTAACAAGTAAGCCCGTCGTGCTTACCGTTGATGCTTGTGCATTGAGCAACTCTAAAAGTGAAACGGAAAACTGGTTTGTGGCGCGATACGGAAACGACTTCACAAATGCTCGCGATGCCGAGTTTGGTATGAAGAATTGGGTGTCGTCGTATCGTGAAGGAATTCGTGCCACAGTGCTTGCAATAGTTGATTTGTTGAGTGAACGAACCGAACCTAATTTGAGCTTGGCCGAAGTAAAAGCGGGCTTGAATGCTTCCGTAGAAAACATTCGTGGTTTTTCACAGGCTCCACAATGCGCACTCGTGTTGTCGTATGTTGCCTTGTGTACATCGCAAGTGGGTTTATCTCAAGTAAAAAATGGTGAATTAGTAGATCTGCGCGGAGGTTCCGAGGGGAATCCCATCGAGTTATTCACCGAGATACAGCCCTTGGGCAGTTAGCGTATGGGTATGAGTTCTGCTTGGAACAGTGTGGGTGCTGCAGCAAATGCACTAGAAAAAGCCACGATCGGCAATCTCTTTTCTCAAAACCCTGCACGGGCTACGTCGATGATGTTCTCGGCTGGTGAACTACTGGTCGACTTTTCGCGGCAAAAAATTGATGAACAGGCACTGCAGGCGCTCGTGGCATTGGCCAAACATGCCGATGTAGAAAAGATGCGTGAAGAGATGTTTAGTGGTGTTGCTATTAACAACACTGAAGGTCGCCCGGTATTGCACGTTGCTTTACGTATGCCTGCACGCGAGAGCGTTGTGGTGGGTGCAGAGAACGTTGTCTCTGAAGTGCATGCAACATTGGGTCGCATGGCAAACACTGTGGAACGTATTGCCAGCGGTACGCACGTTGGCTCCACGGGTAAAGCCATCAAACACGTTGTCAACATTGGCATTGGGGGAAGCGACCTCGGGCCGGCAATGGCAATGCGCGCACTGAGTGCCTTTGCCGTCACCGGCATACAAGCCCATTTTGTGTCGAATGTCGACCCCACAGATCTGGCTCAAGTTCTGGCACACGTGAACCCGCACGAAACTGCCTTCGTTGTTGCCTCTAAAACCTTCACCACACAAGAAACAATGGCCAATGCGCAGACGGCAATGCAGTGGTTGCAGAGTGGAATGAATGTTGCCGATGTACAAAATCATTTTTTTGCAGTCACGGCACGTGTCGATGCAGCAGTGCAATTTGGTGTTTTGGCAGAAAATGTCTTTCCGATGTGGGACTGGGTAGGAGGGCGATTCTCGCTGGGTTCTGCCATTGGTTTCTCGCTCATGTGCTCAATTGGTGCTCAACACTTCACAGACATGCTGCTGGGCATGCGCGAAATGGACGAGCATTTTTACTCAGCTGAGTTGCAAGAAAATGTTCCTGTTCTCTTGGCGCTCGTGGGCATTTGGAACCGCAACTTTCTTGGCAGTGCATCGCAAGCGGTCATTCCTTACCTGCAAGAACTGGCGCGATTCCCGGCGTATCTTCAGCAGTTAGAAATGGAAAGCAACGGCAAGCGGGCAAACCGTGATGGGGAACTCGCGCAACACGCAACTTCTCCTGTGGTGTGGGGAGAGCCTGGAACCAACGGTCAGCACGCATTTTTCCAACTGTTACATCAAGGAACCGATGCGATTCCTGTTGATTTCATTGGCGCCGCACGAACAACTGCGACTGCGCTCAATGCGCAAAGTGCTCGTGACCAGCATCGAAAACTCATGGCGAACATGTTTGCCCAGGCATCGGCGTTGGCCTTTGGTTCGCCGGCATCAACCGATGTTCCTGCCGCGCAAGGGGAGCATCGAGTATTTCCGGGCAATCGCCCCAGCACCACCATTGTGTTCAACGAGTTGAACCCGCGTGTGTTGGGTCAACTCGTGTCGCTCTATGAACACAAGACCTTTGTTCAAGGTTGCATTTGGGGCGTCAACAGTTTCGACCAGTGGGGTGTTGAACTGGGCAAAGTGTTGGCCGGCGATGTGCTTGCACATATGGCAAACACATCGCTCGAAACCACACTCGACCATTCCACGCGTGTGCTGGTGGAATGGTTTTTAAACAACTCTTAGCGAGCGACCATCATCCCGGTTTTTTGGAATGAGACTGACATGCCAGCACCTGAGGTGAGGCCAGCGTCAACCGTGATGTTCTGGCCTGTGATGTAGCTTCCGCCTTCGCTGAACAAGAAGAGTGCAGTTTCTGCAATGTCGTTGGCGTGTGCGGCACGGCCAAGTGGCGACATGCTGCCGATGCGCTCTGATGCAGTCTTCAAGTCGTTGGGGTCACCAGCAATAACGTGTGCGGTCATGCCGGTCGGAATGGACCCAGGTGCAATGGAGTTGGCGCGAATTTTGAATGCAGCAAGTTCAGATGCTGCGCTGCGTGCCAAACCAATAACGCCAGCCTTAGCCATTGCGTATGCATGTGGCCCGAGGCCTCCTTGTACGCCGGCAACTGAAGCGGTACCGATGATGCAACCGCCATTGCCTGAAGCGATGATGCCACGGGCAGCGTGCTTGAAGGTGAGAAATACACCACGGACGAGAACAGCCATGGTCTTGTCGAAGTCATCCATTGGGGTGTCGGCAATGGGGCCAACAACGCCAACAATGCCAGCGTTAGCGAATGCGCTGTCGAGGCGACCAAATTTGGCGATGCCCGCATCGACTGCAGCAGCAACGTCTGCTTCTTTGCTCACGTCACACTGTGCGAAAATTGCTTTGTCGCCAAGTGACTTGGCAACTGCTTCGCCACGTTCTACGCCGTAGTCGGCAATGATTACTTTTCCGCCTTCGGCAACCAAGAGACGTGCGGTGGCTTCACCCAAACCGCTTGCGCCTCCGGTAATGAGAGCAACTTTTCCTTCGTAACGACCAGCCATGGGTCCCCCTTCACTGAGATGTTTCATTCACTGTAGTGTCGGGTGGGAAAAGGTGCATCGTCAGACGAGGTGCGCCACCTATTGGGGCAAGGGGTTCAACATGGGCAACGACAATTCTTTAGTGGGCGCAGGGCGTATTGCAGGCGCGGGGAAGCGGCAAACGATCCTTGCGTATTTCAGTATGCGCGGGGTGGAGTTTTCTGAGCGAGTAGCTGCAGCGAGCGCGGCGGGTTTCGACGGTATTGGGTTCAACGTGGCCGAATACCTGAAATTGCGGGCCGATGGAACCACCGATGCGCAACTGCAGGCCATTCTCGACAAGCACAATGTGCGCATTTTGGAACTCGAAGCTCTGCGCCTTTTAGACGACGCTGCGGCAAAAGATTTTGAGCACGTGGCACGCACATTTCATGCAGAACGTGTGCAGGTCATTTCACCTTTTGGCCCCGACAAAGACATCGACTTGGCCAAGGCCTCAGCATGGATCGGCGAGATCGCCAAACGCACCGAAGAGGCAGGCATTCACTATGCCATTGAGTTTTTGCCCCCCACCAAAATTCCCGACATCGCCACTGCGCAGCGTGTAGCCCAAGCAAGTGGGCAAAAAAATGTTGGGCTGTGCGTCGACACGTGGCATGTATTTCGTGGGGCTGGCCTTGCATCGCTGGCCGATCTCGATTTCTCCATGGTGAAAAACGTGCAGGTAGATGACGGAACCATGAAGCCCCGACTCGACGACTACATCCAAGACTGCATTCACTACCGTGAATTGCTTGGCGCCGGAGAATTCCCTCTGGTCGATTTCTTCCGCAAAACCCCGCCAACAGCCCCCATCAGCGTGGAAATCATCTCCGATGCCCTCGACGATATTCCGGCAATGGAGCGGGCAAAGGTGCAAGCCGAGTCGCTGGAACGTACTTTGGCCTTGGTTTAAGCCCTCGCTCAATTTTGAGTTCGCTTGAGGGGCATGAAGTAGGCGACAATAGAGCCATGGCAGTGAAAGTTCCTCAAATTGGCCCAGCAACTCCTGAAGAGGCAGACCTCACAGGTCTCAACCCCTTCCGCGACACCATCATGCATCAGTGCCCGCACATGTACTTCCGGCGCATGCAGCAAGAAACACCACTGTTCGATGTTGAAGGTACCGACGTTCACATTGTGACGCGCCATGAACTCATCGTGCCTTTGGTACGTGACACCGAAACATTCTCGAACCGCTTTGGTAGCGCAGGCGAGCCACCCAAGGGTGACGTTCTTGAAAAAATCAAAGCTGTGCTTGCAACAGGCTGGCCACAAGTGCCAACGATGCTCACCATCGACCCGCCGTACCACACACGTTTTCGTAACACCGTGGCTTCTTTTTTCACGCCACGCAAAATTGCCGAGTTGCGTCCGCTCATTGAAGAGTACGTCGACAGCATCATGGACAAATTCATCAATCGTCCCGACAAGACAATGGAATTTGTTCGCGATTTCGCCGTTCCACTTCCTATTGCGGCCATTGCTTCTATTTTGAGCGTTCCCCTCGACAAGATGGCCGACCTCAAGCGTTGGAGCGACGACTCTATTGCAACTATTGGCAGCAGCATTTCCGACGACCGTCGTATTGAAGCACTCACAGGCGTGATGGAAATGCAGCGTTATTTCGCTGGTCGTTTAGAGGAAAA
>JAURNB010000027.1 GCA_030830415.1 Acidimicrobiales bacterium
CAAGGCAGAAGGCGCTACGGCAATCGTCGTCATTTCACTGTCATCCGACTTGTCAGCAACCATGCAGAGCGCCGTACTGGCAGCGCGTGCACTCGAGCCAGAGATTCCAGTTGTGGTTGTCGATAGTCGCAATGCATCTATGGGACAAGGCCTCACAGTGCTCGAATGTGCAGAAATGGCACGAGCCGGCGCCACACAACAAGAGATTGTGGCTCGCGCAGAGCAATTGGCCCTCCGTACACATGTCGTTGCCGCACTCGACACGCTCGACAACCTGAAAAAGGGTGGACGAATTGGTGGAGCAAAGGCCATGATGGCAAGCGCTCTCTCTATTAAGCCCCTCATTGAGATACGTGACGGCAAAGTGGAAGAAGCTGGCCGTCAGCGCACGCGCTCCAAAGCATTGGCCTTTCTTATTGAAACACTCCGTTCGAATGAAGGAAAAATTGAACGCCTCGGTTTGCTGCATGCGCAGTGCGCAGACATCGATGCATTCATCGCAATGGTCAAGACCGTCTACGCAGGTGAAATCATCGTTGGCGACATCGGTGCAGTCATCGGTGCACACGCCGGTCAAGGAACTATGGGAATCGTTTTTCGCCTAGCCGAATAAGGGGTATGCCTCCATCGGAGGCAATCCACAACTAGCGTCTGCTCCCAGTAATGGCTGCACCACATCACACCAGTGACCTCATCGGCGGACGCTATCGCCTTGAAGGAATGATCGCTTCTGGTGGCATGGCCGACGTCTGGCGCGCCACCGACCTCACACTGGGTCGCATCGTTGCAGTGAAGATGTTGCGCGAAGACATTGCTGATGATGTCGTCACAAAAGAACGCTTTCGTCGTGAAGCACAAGCACTTGCACGACTTACTCACCCACACATTGTTCCGGTGTATGACTGCATCGACGAACATGACCAAGTTGCACTCGTTATGCGTCTCATCGAAGGCAAATCTCTTCGTGGTTTATTAGACGATAACGGTACGCCTCGCCAGCCAGGACAACTCAGTGCTCATCTCACATTGCATATCGGACGCGCGATTGCCTCGGCATTAGCAAAAGCTCACGACGAAAATATTCTCCACAGAGACATTAAGCCCGCAAACATTTTGGTGATGAAAGAGGGCGAAGTTTTGCTCACGGACTTTGGCATTGCCAAGCCGCTAGTAGCAAGTGTGGAAGACCACACAGACCTCACAAAGCCAGACATCATGATGGGAACTGCAAAGTATCTGTCTCCCGAACAAGTACAGGGTCGCTTGCTTGATGGTCGCGCAGACATCTACTCACTAGGACTTGTTCTCTACGAGTGCTTGGCCGGAAAAGCCCCATTTAAAGGGGAAAACGAGCAACAAACCGCCATTCAGCGCTTGCAGCGAGACCCAACTCCACTCGGTGGAATTCGCTCAGATATACCTAGCAATCTCATTACGGTCATTCACAAAATGTTGATGCGTAAACCAGAGCATCGATACTCCACGTGTCACGAAGTAGTCCGTGCACTCGATGAAGTGTCACAACAAAATTACGATGCGCTCACACCGGTAGATGGACTCAATCCGTCCATGGCACCTGCAACACCGCGTAGTCGTTCATCTTTGAATGATCCACTTATGCCCCAAAGGCAGCGACGCCCGCTTGAGCTTGTTCAAGAAGAAGAAGACGACACACCGGTTCGTACAACTAAAACAAAAGACAACACACCGCGCGGTATCGCACACACTGACACTGCATTGCCACGTTCTCAGCGAACCTCTACAAAGCGCAACTATGTGCCGATTGCGCTTCTGTTAATTGCAGCACTCACCATGACAGTGATGTTGTGGCGCGGACTTCAAGATACGAATTCACAAATTGGCGCGCCTGTCATCAACGAAGTTGCTGTTGGTCCCGTGAGTGTTGTGGGTATGCGTAGTTACGATCCGAACGGTGATGATGGACAAGAAAACGAAACCATGATTCCGTTTCTTACCGACAACAACCCGGCAACTACATGGACCACCGTGTGTTACGGCAATCAGTATTTCGGTTCGAAGGGTGGCGTAGGAGTCGTAGTTCAACTATCTGGCGTAGGTCTCGGAACGTTGGCTGCCAATTTTGCAACTGCGCCATGGAATGCAGAGGTGTACGTCTCTACAGGCGAAACCCTCCCCACTTCGATAGACGGCTGGGGCCTTCCTGTGACTCAAGCGGCATCGCAACAAACAGGTATCGGCACCTTCGATGTAAAAAGCCCGGCCCGAAATGTGCTCTTGTACATGCGAGAAGCAGGCCGCAGCACTTCGTGCAGCAACAGCAACCCTTATAAGGGTTCGCTTTCCAGCCTCGACTTCACTTCAGCTAAATAGTGGCGCTTCTACAGGTGACTAGCCTGTGACCATCTCTCCTGCTCCCGACGACCTTCTGATTCAACGTGCCAAACGTGGAGATTCCGTTGCAACCGACACCTTGTTGCGCATGCACTATGACTCCGTGCGCACCGTGTGTCATCGCATAGTGGTGAATAAAGCCGATGCTGAAGACGCCACTCAACACGCTCTCATCTCCATCGTGCGAGCACTTCCAGGTTTTGATGGCCGTTCAAAGTTTTCTACGTGGGTCTATCGCATTGCTACGAATGCTGCTCTCGATGAAGTGCGCCGCATTCGTCGCCGTCCCACCCCCACCGATATTGATGCAACCTTTGTGCTGCCGGTAGCTGACGCCACTGGTGCAGTTGATGCACAAATGGATGTGGCGCAAGCATTGGCTTTGCTTCCGGAGGAATACCGCACCACTCTTGTGTTACGCCACGTTGCAGACCTTGATTATGAGGAAATCGCTGAAATACAAGGCGTTCCCGTGGGCACAGTGCGTTCTCGCCTGGCTCGCGGCCGAACCCAATTGGCCAACATTCTTGGGAACCAAGACACCTCCACGGGGCGTCATAACCCTGACGAAAGGAACACGTGAGCGACGACGAACAACTTGACCCCCGCATAGTTGCGGCGCTGCGCGATCTTCCTGCTGCG
>JAURNB010000212.1 GCA_030830415.1 Acidimicrobiales bacterium
CCCGGCATGCCACACACCGGGAAAGTGGAGTCCGGGTTTGCCACTCAGAAACATATTGCATCACTCATTCCACACATGCGATCTCTTCCACAGCCCATCATTTCCGCGGTGAACGGCGCAGCAGCGGGCGGAGGCTTTGCCCTCGTTCTTGGCTCAGATATTCGCCTCGCATCAACCGCAGCCAAATTCAATGCTGCTTTCATTCGCATCGGATTATCGGCGTGCGATATTGGCACGAGTTGGTTACTCCCACGCCTCATAGGTGCCGCACGTGCTCAAGAGCTGATGTTGACCGGACGCATATTCCATGCAGACGAAGCAGAACGGATTGGCTTGATCTTAGAAACAGTGCAACCCGATCAATTGCTCGAGCGTGCATTTTCAAAAGCACGAGAAATCATGTTGAATTCGCCAATCGGGGTTGCGCTCACCAAAGAGGGAATGTGGAGCGCACTTGAGATTCCGGGCATGCAGGCCGCTATTGACTTAGAGAATCGGCAGCAGATTATGGCGACATTCTCGCAAGATGCGACGGAAACCTGGAAGGCATTTGCAGAGAAGCGTTTGCCTCAATACAAGCCTGAGTAACTTCAGCCCGCATCGGTGAACGCTGTTTTCATCACTGACGTGCGAGTGCGCACTAATGCAATAACAGCAAATATCACGGCCAACGACACCACTACCAAATATGTCGCTAAGGGCATTGATCTGCCCACACTCAACAAATATGTATCGGGTAAGACATAACCGATGAGCGTTAGTGATCCCCACTTTGCGGAATTCTTTCGGTGTCGAGTAGCGAGCTCCTTTACTAATCGGGCGGAACTGACCCCATATAGGACTGAAGACAGCACCTCAATCAGCGCAAACCACCAGATGTTGATCCCATAGTCGATAAGCCATATTTCAACAGCCAAAATGCGCAAACCCGCCCACAGCATGACCAATGCCACCCATAGGCGAGCGAAAATCATTTGCTGAGTAATACGAGCCATCGTGCGAGACACAGTACAGTCTGAACGTGCCCAAAAAAGGATCTGCCTTTGTGACAGAAACTCGTGGAGACCTTTCCATTCATGCTCTGACCGTGACAGGAATTCTTGCCGGTATGGCGGCGTTAGTCGCAGTGCTCGACAATGCCCCCACAAGTGCTGTTGTGTGGCTGATCGTTGCCCTCATCATTGACGGCATCGACGGACCCATCGCCCGTAAATGGCTATCTGATTCCGAGGTTCCCCGTTTTGATGGCTACATCCTCGATTTGGTCATTGACTATGTCACCTGTGTCATTGTTCCTGCCGCTTTCATGTGGCAATTTGGCGTAGTCACACACGGCAACCTAGGGAAAATTGCCATCGCCGCTGTAATCGGCTCCTCGGCACTCTGGTTTAGTCAGAACAACATTGAATCGAGTGATCATTATTTCCGTGGTTTTCCCGCTGCTTGGAACATGGTGGTTCCCACACTTTGGCTGCTCGATGCTGGGGCAAGTGTCAACATTTCAATCACGCTTTTGCTTTCAGTTCTTACACTCAGCAATATTGAATTTGCCCACACCATCAAAGTTGAGCGTCTGCGAAAGATAAACGTGATCTCCATGGCCATATGGGTCATTGCGATATTGGTGATGTCGTTTCAAACGGCCGACGTGAACCTCACCGAGAAACTCATACTTCTCATCGGTCCACTCGCTGTGATGGGCATTACCGCCGACCGCGCAATCCAGCAGTACCGCGCGCTGCGAGTGTCAACGCTCTAAGCACCAAATTCCCTCTGCTCTTTTTTCCATTCATGAGCCATCTGGATCAGTTCTCCACCTGACAGAGCCGGAAGATTCACATGGCGCACTTCGGTCACCAGCTTGTAGCCCGCTGGTTGGTGCTTGCTGAAGTACTCAGCAAACTCCTCGACGATGCTCGACTTGCCGGAACCATGCCCAACAAGCATGACGTCGGAAGCACTCGACAGTACAGCGGCGATGTATTTGTAGTACTCAGTACTGCCTTGGTCACTGCGATGCCCGTGATGTTCTTGAGCTTGGCGAACATGATGATGCTCAGCACCTTCGTCGGGTCGATGCAAATGCATCACCTCTCGATCATGATTTTCCGTTACATGCCAGACATCACAGTAATCACGCGTGACCGCGGCTACTACCCATTTACCTGACACATCACTGAGCGGTGTTTCATGCATACTTGCAACGTACGCCGAAGTACACGCAAATTGCAGCGAAACGCAAAGAAGGTATTAATGCACTCGCAGCATCAACTTGCCGTAATGGCCGCCGTCAAGAAGCAAGCGCACTGTTGCAGGGAAGTTTTCAATTCCCTCTTCAATTTGCTCACGCACTTTCAACTCGCCACTCTTGAGCCACTTACCCATTTGCGCTTCAGCTTCAGCGTGCTTGTGGGCATAGTGAAAGATGGTGAACCCAAGCATGCTGGCATTGCGCTCAGGAATCTTCAGGTAGTTCTTTGGCCCTCGCACGTCAGCCATATTTTCGTATTGAGAAACCGCGCCGCACAGAACCACGCGAGCCTCTTCGGCGATGTTCATCAACACTGCGTCGAGCACATCGCCACCCACATTGTCGAAAAAGAGGTTGACGCCATTTGGAGCGAGTTCTGCTAAGCGCTTCTCTACGTTCTCATTGCGATAGTCAATCGCAGCTGTATAACCAAGTTCGTTCACCAAGAAGTCGACTTTGTGCTTTCCTCCGGCGATGCCGATCACTGTTGATGCCCCAGAGAGCCGTGCTACTTGACCGGCCAATGAGCCAACAGCACCAGCTGCTCCTGAGATGACGACGGTGTCGCCTGCCTTGGCCTTTCCTACGTAAACAATGCCGGTGTATGAAGTGAGGCCAGTTGCCATACCCAATGCACCTAGAAAAGCTGTAGCTGGGGCAATTGAAGTATCGAGTTTGCGCAACATCACTGAAGGCAAGAGCGCATAGCTTTGCGAGCAAAACGGACCTGTAACTGTGTCGCCAACAGCAAAGCCAGGGTCGGCACTTTCCACTACTGTGCCCACGCCGAGCGCAGGCACTACCCCACCAAGTTGTGCCGACGTGTGGAAACCTCCACCGTCGAGCGTGGTGCGAATAAAAGCGTCAATAGAGAGAACGTCAACACGCACAAGCACTGAACCAGCAGTAACTTCGCCAACCTCATCATTCACGATTTCGAAGTCGGACTCCTTGAGGGCACCTTGTGGGTGAGACTTCAAAACAACTTTGCGATTTACCAACTGCGGCATGATTTCCCCTTTATTGAACTTCTTAGATTATGGTCTCTCGTTCTCTTCAATAACGAATTAGCACTACACTGCACTTTGAGGGGGTTTTATGTCATTAACAGTTGTCATTACAGGTGCAGGTTCAGGATTCGGCAAAGGGGCTGCTCTCGCATTGAGTGCGCGTGGTCACCACGTCATTGCCACAACAGAGACCGAGGCTCAAGCCACCGCGCTTCGCGCCGAGGCACCACAACTACAAGTTGAAAAGCTCGATATCACCAATGCCGCCGACATTCAGAAGGTCAATGGCTGGAATGTTGATGTTCTCCTCAACAACGCTGGTGCCGGACAAACAGGCCCGATGGCCGATGTACCCATGGATCGCGTTCGCTTTCTTTTTGAGGTCAATGTTTTTGGCACCATTGCCATCACACAAGCAGTGCTGCCGCAAATGGTGAAGCGTGGAAAAGGTCGTGTCATCATCGTTTCCTCAATTGCCGGAGTACTCGCCGGGCCCGCATTTGGCCCATACTCCATGACCAAGCACGCTCTCGAAGCTTTCGGCAAGTCATTGCGCGCCGAGATGGTCGCCCAAGGAATTGACGTCACGCTGCTCAACCCCGGCCCATACAACACCGGCTTCAACGACCGCATGGCCGACTCGATGTGGGAATGGTTCAATGAAGCATCGGTCAATGCTCCAGCAACTGAATTACATCAAACGATGCGTCAAATGGTGACCACGAATCAGATGGACCCCATTGAAGTAGTGAACCGCATGGTGGAACTCGTTGAGGCAAGTACCACCACGGAAAACAACTTTGTACCCGAAGGCATTATTGAAATGCTGACGGCACAAGTTGCCGAAAACTAACTAATCGGTTGCTTTTTCTTCGTTTTGAACTGAGGCACGCTCGGCTGCGCGTTCTGCCATGCGCTTTGCTGCCTTGCCAACACGTTCCACATGCGAAACAAGTGAAATACGTGCTTGTTCTGCAGCAGCTGTGAGACCTTCTACTTTTTCAATTGCCCACTGGCGGGTGAGAAGCGGAACAATTATTTTGTCGTGATGAATATTCATGTCGTAAATGCCAGCCTTCGCAATGGCGCGAGCATGACCCACAAAACCAGGAATACCTAAACCAGGCATCGAGAAGTTCTTCACTTGTCGCGTTAAGGCTTCCATCGCCATCGACGGATGCACTTCGAATAACTTGGTCACTAAGTCTCTATAAAACAGGTGATGACGATTCTCGTCGGCTGAGAGACGCATCATCACGTCGTAACCGGCTTTGTCGTTCAACATGGTGCCAGTGTTGCGATGTGAAATGCGCGTAGCGAGTTCTTGCACAGCCACGTAGCACATGCCATCGGCAGCCGACTCTGGTTCAGGGACCATTGCACTGCTTACCTGAATCATGCGGCCATTTTCTAACTCTGATGGGTCGAGTAAACCACTGACTGTGATGTAGTCGCGCATCGCAATTGCATGTCGACCTTCTTCGGCGGTCCAACGTTGCGCCCAGGTTCCCCATGCAGTATCGCCACCAAACATGCGCGAGATGGTGCGTGTGTACCAGGGAAGATTGTCTTCAGTGAGCAAGTTCACCAACAATGCAGAACGAACACCTTCAGGAATGGAATCTGCTGCATAACTAAAACCATCTTTTGCCAAACGGGCTGCACGTTCCCAAGGAACAATGTCGTGTGGATACCACGGCTCGTCAGAATCTAAATGCCGATTCAAAAGGCGCTCTGCCTCGGGCTCTAGTTCGTTGAGAAGCGCAACATCGTTCATTTCTCTACGATATGCGATACCGATGGGTAAGAACGTTTCCTTGTTGAATTTTGAGAGAAAATGAGCACGAATTGGGACCTAAACATGCAAATCCCCGAGAAACTTAGAAAAGCAGCCATTTAGCTCTCACCTGAAGCGAAAGGGTTCATATGAAAAAACTTCTTGGTCTCTTCTTTTGCGGCGTTCTTACTGTCACGGCCATTGCACCTCATCGCCAAGCCGATGCGAGCGCGGCCACTGCTTTCAAGTGGAATGCAACAACCCTTGCCCCCAATTCGCAACAACCTCTCGCGTCTCTCATCACCACCAATGCCAAAGGAATACGAACATGGAGAGCCACTGGTAGTTGCGTGCGCAACGGCCCCATTCTCACCGTCATTGGCACAAAAGTATGTCGACTCCAACTCAGTATCGGTTCACGTGGAAAACCGCCTCGCCTCACTAGAAGTCGTGCATTTCGCATTCGCGCTGTCTCTGCCGATGCTTCTGGCACACTTCTGGTCACTCCGTCACGCGCGCTCACTGTTTGGTATCCCGACACTCCTCCCGACAAAACAAGTGATCTGTGGAACGTATCTATCTCAAGTTATGTACGTGGTCGCGATGTATACCCTTTAGAAACGACACTGCCAAGTGCAGAAACAGCAGCATGCGAACAAGCCACCAAAGTGAAACAAGGTGTCATTGGGCTTTTCTTTGGCAGGCAAGTTGCAACAGGCGGCAGCGGTTTTGGCATCACCATTTCAAACGCCGACATCATCAAAGTCGTCCAAGCATGGGCGACTGGCCTTGCCCGTTGCGCACGCGGCCCGTGGGAACTCGCCATTGGCACGAGCAACTCCGGAGGCGCCACTACCTTCAACGGTTATTTCGGTGGAGTGACCTGGGCACAACTCGTAGATGCAGCACGAGCAGTATCTGACACTCGCATCATCATTTCTGGTGCAAACGACTTAGAACCTGGTTGGGGCCCTTCGGGTCAAGCGCGCGCGTGGGTTGATGGTTTTGTTGCATCCACTACGCAGCGACTGTGGAACTTTGGCTCAGCTGATGGTTGTCCACAAAAAGCAGGTGGGCTTTTGTGCAATAACGGTTGGACCATTGATGACGTCATTTGGGTCTCAGCACAGGCTGGGTCAAATATTGTTGCACTTCCTCAGGTACACACGAATGGTGGCGCACAATCGAAACAATGGTCAGTCATTGCAGCACGCGCAAAAGAGCTTGGAATCGCCTTTCGCTTGGCTGGAATGTCTGTACAAACAGCTGCCTGTAAACAAGTAAGAGGTGGCTGCCCCACCACAGGCATCTCTGCCTGGAATGCCTGGGCGCAACTGCGCAAATACATCGACCTGCAACCGAGCCTCGCTGGGCTACCACTTGCTGCTCCAACCGATATCCGTTGGGGTTGGGGCGGGCCTTTCCTCAGCCCAACACCGACCACAACCACAACCACAACCACGACCACAACAACTATTGCGCCAACAACAACTATTGCGCCAACAACGACAACTACGTCCACGACGTCAACGACAACAACATCAACGACGTCAACGACTACAACATCGACAACGACAACTGTTGCGCCACCCACCACATAGTGGCTTTTAGTTCATGAACCGTCCGCCGTTGAGGAAGATGGTCATGCCAGTGACGTATTCCCCACCTTTACTTGCCAACCACACCACCCACGGAGCGCCATGCTCTTCAGGTTCACCAACAAAACCCAGCGGCATTTTATCTTTCAGGCCCTGAACAAATTCTTGGTTGTTTGCTTCCCAGTTGTTCCACGCATCAGTTTTCAAGGATGGGTTCACTGTGTTGACGGTGATGCCTAACTTGCCCCATTCGCGGGCCGCAGTACGTGTGAGTGCGCGAATTGCTTCTTTCGTAGCGTTATAGGGAGTGTTGCCTGGAAAACCTTCCATGCCTGAACCTGAAGCGAAGTTCACGATGCGGCCGTATCCGGCCTTTTTCATATGTGGGAAAACTGCTTGCATTCCCCACAATGTGGCTGTTGCACCCGTTCGGAAGGTGTACTCCCATTCAGCATCATCGGTATCTTCCATCGGCGTAGGAATGGTAGATGCACGCGGTTTCTCAGCTGTTCCGAAACCCTGAGCGTTATTCACCAAAATATCGACCGTGCCAAACTTCTTCACGGTCTCGGCAACCATATTGAAAATCTGCTCTTTGTTGCTTACGTCTACAACAACACCGAAAGCAATGAATCCTTCTGCTTCTATTTCGGCAACAACACTGGCAACGGTTGCTGGTGTTCGACTCGCCACAACAACTTTCGCTCCTTCGCGAGCAAACACTTTGGCGATTCCCTTGCCAATGCCGCGACCTGCACCGGTCACAATTGCCACTTTTCCGTCGAGCTGACCCATGATGTTCTCCTTTATGAGTACTTGCGGGAAACACTAACGACTACACGCGATACAACGAAAGGCAGAAGAGAATTACGACGCCACCGCAGGAGTGCCACTTTGCTTTCCTGTGATTCCGCATTTTTCAAGAAGATACTTCTTCATTGCAGCATCAGATGATTCGAGTTTGTATTGCGTATCGAGATCGCCAATTTGCTTCACAGCACTTGCATCGGCCTCTACTTTTGATAAGTCAAATCCAAACTTTTCAATAATTTTGAACAACTCAACTGTCGAGATACGCAAGTTTTCTGCAATATCTTTAATGTCGTCCGGTGCTTGTGCCGCCAAATTGGTGGCAGCCACCACCTGATTTGCATAATACAACTTGATGTCGTCGCTCTTTCCCTGACCCGTACCCAACTCGACCTTTGATGCCTCTATGGCTGTCTCGCAAAATGTGCGGGACTTGACGGATCCATCGGTGGGCAAAACAGTGTCATACGAACTCGACTCACTGCTGCCGCATGCGGTAATGCCAAACACAACTGCACCAACCAGAAGAATCCGAGTGACGATGCGACTATTTGGCGAAGTTTTCACAGTAATTCCCTCTAACAATGACGTTGACAACAGATGGACAAAATACCTCAGTCATGAGCGGAAACCTCTGCCCCGCTGTTCATCACCTCTATTTCCGATACATTTTCCGTATCGATACCACCAAAATCATCCTTTTCTATACGTTTGCCCCTATCAACGACCCCGAAGCTATCCGTCTGTGGCAAAGGTCTTTGTGCGAAAGCCTCGGCCTCAAAGGACGCATCATCATTTCTCGCCACGGGATTAACGGCACAGTGGGAGGTCCGCTTGCGGCTGTTAAGAAATACGTCCGCACCACACGCGAATACGGAGCCTTTAAAAACATCGATTTCAAATGGTCCGACGGCGACATTGAAGATTTTCCACGGCTCGTTATTCGCGTCCGCGATGAAATCGTTACCTTTGGCGTGTCTGACGAAATACAGGTTGATGAAAATGGAATCGTTGGGGGCGGGAAACACCTTTCGCCCACTCAAGTACATGAGCTCATTCAAGAGCGCGGCGAAGAAGTGGTTTTCTTTGATGGTCGCAATGCCTATGAAGCCGCAATAGGCAAATTCAAGAATGCTGTCGTTCCTGATGTGGAAACAACTCCAGGCTTTGTAGCCGAACTCGAGACTGGCAAATACGACCACCTGAAAGACAAGCCAATCGTTACTTACTGCACCGGCGGCATTCGGTGTGAAGTGTTATCGATGGTGATGAAGAATCGTGGTTTCAAAGAGGTCTATCAAATTGCTGGCGGCATTGTTCGCTACGGCGAGAAATTCAAAGATGGCGGACTATGGGAAGGTTCTCTTTACATTTTTGACAAGCGTATGAATATGGAATTCAGCGATGACGCAAAAACCATTGGAGTTTGTCAACTATGTGATTCACCAGCGAGCAGGTATTACAACTGCACCAACATTAAATGCCGCAAACTCACACTTGCCTGCGATGAATGCGTGGCAGACAACGAACGCGTTACTTGCTCCAATTGCACACCTATAAATGCTTAAGGTTTTCCCATGGTCCCATCAGGCATCGTTGCTCCGCTGAAGTCGGCTTTATCAGATACCCCTTCATCAAAAACAGCACGAAGTAAGTGCGCATATGAGAAGCTTGTGCCTTCAATAATTGCTCCTGTGAAAATGGCTTCTTCACCATTTACGCCCAAGAACGAAGCGTTGGTGAGGTTCGCCCCAGAAAAATCGGCACGATACATATTGCTTCCACCCACATCGGCACCGGTGAAATTGGCGTTCACGAGAATTGCTCTGCTGAGATAGGCCTTATTGAACGAAGAGCCAGAGAAATTCGCCCCGGTGAGGTCGAGATCAGCGAAATTCTCTCGTGAGAGATCCATGTTTGAAAAATCAGCGCCTGGGCCTGCGGTTTTACCCTGAATTTCGCGTGTTGCACCCAACTTAGTAGTGGGCTGAAGCGTTGTCGTGCGGGGCGCCTTAGCAGGTGGATTACCACAAGCCATAGTTGTGGCGCAAAACGCCACCAGGACAACTGCAAAAGAAATAGACCGTGAGCGCATCCGATCAATTTACACGCTTGCTGGCTTCGCACACCTATGCGCCAACAAACTACAGTTTCAGCAACGTCGTTGAGTTGGGGGAATTTATGATCAGCAGTGGACCAGTAGAAGATCGTCTCGCTATTCGCGAATTAGTTGACTCCTACAACGATGCAGTCATGCGTCTCGACGGAGAAGCCTGGGCCAGTAATTGGACTGACGACGGCATATGGTCTTTACCCGGAGTGGGCGAAGTTGCAGGAAAAGATAAGTTCTACCCCATGTGGCAACAAGCCATGTCGGCATTCTCCTTTGTCGGGTTTTTTGCATCTGCCGGCCCCATCGTCGTCACTGGCGATACGGCACATGGAACTTGGTATCAGCAAGAGTTTTTGCACATGAAAGCTGGCGGAAAGCAAACCATCACTGGTCGTTACGAAGACGATTATGTGCGCAAAGATGGACGCTGGTACTTCGCTAAGCGCGTGTATGCGGTGCTCGACCGCCAAGTGACTGAATAGCCATGCAATAGCCTCCGTGTTGGGGCGTTTTACAGTACGGTGAACTCATGGCATCGACCTCTCTCAGCTCTCTCAATCTGACCAAAAAGCGCAAGCAACTCATCGGCGGCATCGCAGCCGGTGTAGTGATTCTTTTGGCGATCATCACGTCATATAACGGCTTGGTGAATAAAGAAACGCGTGTCGACCAAGCGAGTTCCGACCTAGAAGTACAGCTGCAACGTCGATTTGACCTCATTCCCAATCTTGTATCTGCTGTTGAGGGCGCCATGACTCAGGAGCGAACAATATTTACCGCCCTCGCAGAGGCACGTTCAAAGTATGCAGGTGCAACGTCGAGCAACGACAAAATTGCTGCAGCGTCACAAGTGGAGTCTGCTCTTAGCCGACTACTCGTTGTTGTTGAGAACTACCCCACACTCACCAGCACACAAAATGTGCGCGATTTGCAAGTGCAACTTGAAGGTACGGAAAATCGAGTTGCACAGGCACGACGTGACTACAACGAATTCGTCACATCGTTCAACAGAGCAATACGCACTTTCCCGCGCTCGCTGATCTCTGGCGTATTTGGTTTTGAAAAACGGGCCCTCTATGCAGCAGATCCTGCTAGCCAAACAGCACCCAAGGTAGACCTCACACCATCAGGGTCATGAGATTTCGCTTCCTAGCCGCGGCGCTCAGCACCACGGCTTTCGCAATTTTTGCGACTGGCCAACTAGTTGGCGCTGCGACCGACATTCCCAAGTTCTCCGCACCTGTCGTTGACGGCGCAAATATTCTTTCCGCAAATGTTGAATCTGCGCTCAACCAGTCGCTCGAGGGTTTTCGCAAATCTACTGGACCACAAGTAGCTGTACTCACCGTTTCATCTACAGGGAATCAATCACTCGAAGACTTTGGTATTGACGTCGCCCGAAAGTGGGGCCTTGGCGACAAGACCCGAGACGATGGCATTCTTCTTGTCATCGCATTCGACGACCGCGCTCTTCGCATTGAAACCGGCAGTGGCATTGAAGATGAACTCACCGATGTTGAAGCAGGTCGCATCATCGACGGCATCATTGCGCCTCAACTCAAAGCCGGGAACCCCGATGCAGCTGTGATTGATGGAGCCTCAGCGATTGTTAGCGAACTTTCTGCAGGCCCTGGCGAAACGGTGACAATTGATGCCACCGCAACAGGCACCACCGGAAGTACTGGTGGAAATCTCCTCTTCGGATTCATTTCGATTGTTTTCTTCTTGTTTGCCATGGTTATGTTCGTTATTCGTGGTCGCCAACGCGGTTTTGGAAACGTGGCAAGCAACATACTCTTCGTGGCTGTCACCGCTATGCGATCAAGTTCAGGTGGCGGACGCGGAGGTTTCTCTGGTGGCGGAGGCGGAGGCTTCTCAGGCGGCGGAGCGTCGGGTTCGTGGTGAAGCAAACAAGTAGAGGTGGTGAGAATGTTGCATAAACGAAAAGAAGCAGCGAACTGGTGGCTTCAACAAAAGCCTCAAGTCGCAGCAGCCATCAAAGAGGCCGAAGCAGCAACTGGACACCAAATCGTTGTGGTCGTGGCGCGACTGGGTAAATACCATGCCGAACGAGCAACACATATCGCACGCAAAAACCCTGGGGCATCACTTGTATTTTGTGTAGACGTTCTTCAACACCGATATGAACTGCGTTGGCAAAGTGACGTCACTTTGCCCCAAACGGTTCTCGACACCACCACACAACTTTTCAAAGAACAGAAGTTGGCTGATGCCATACGATTGGTGGCTCAATCTCTTCCCGTTAACGCACCAGGAGAAAACCTCCCTGACATTATTGACGAATAACGAAGCCTTGAACCACTTTGCAATTGCCGTTAGAGTCACCAATGGTTACCAATAGCAATATTCACTGAGGGAGTACGTCATGTCGTCAAAGAAGTTCACTACTGCCCTATTAGCTATCGCGGGAGTGATGACAGTTTCATCACTCAGCACCAGCGCTTCTGCGCCACCGAGTTCCACCGATTCAACCACCACCACAACAATCGCTACTCCCGTGGTCGCGGGTTGTGCAACCACGGTGAGCGGCGCAACTTCAACCACTGTTGACGAAGCATTCATCAATCTTTGTGATGCTGTACTCACCCGTAAAGATGAGGGATACGACGCCGCGGTGGAACTCAATGGCGCAACATTCAAATGCACTGCTATTCCCTCAGGTGCAACAACTGCTTTTAACCGCACCTATTTCGAGAATCGCATGGATGAGATCTCTGCCCAGGTTGGCGCCTGGAGACTGGCCAAGGTTTCGAACCCAAATGCTCCTTGGGCACCGGTCAATCCGCCAAAGCAGAGTTGCAACTTTCCATTTACCTCCAAGGAAAGCAATACCGCTGCAACATTTCCTGTGACTGCCTCAAAATTTGGTTCCGGATCTTTTGCCACCACATGCACCACCGAATTCAAAATGGACACCACCTTCGTTTACACAATGACGATTCCCACAAGTAACCCTGAGGGCAACTCCATGGTTCTTCCGGCCACAAAAGCGTGGCCCTGGACTCTTGGTTTTAGTGGCACACGTAACTGCACATGGACGTTAACTTTTGGCAGCACTGGCGAACTCTCGGGCACCATTGCCCAAAACTTCGGTGACTTACCAAAGACCCAAGCCAATGTTGCGTGGAACTGCAAAGAGGGTTACACCAAGGTCATCTGTGTCAGCTACACCGTCACTTCAGAAATTACCGTCACCGGTGGAACAAATAGCTTTGAGGGTGCAACGGGCTCCGGCATCCAAACCGACGTACGCATCTTGCCAGCACTACTCGTCGACATGCCTTTCGAAGCAGACAGCACCGTCTTGGCTGCTTCATCAGTTGGGCGCTACAAGTTGCCCGTGTTGAAACTTGCTGACAAGATCGCAAAGCCAAAGTCAACTGTTTCATTGCGATTCAAGTCAAAGGCCCCAGCAGTGAACAAGAAATTGTCTTACATGGTTTCCAATGCTCGCAAAGCAACATGCTCCGTTACGGGGAAATCTGGTGCGAGAAATGTCACCCTAGTGAGGTCGGTGAAGAGTAGCTCGAAAGGCGTTATCACCACTTCACTTACCACATCAACACTGCGATCAAAGCTGAAATTGAGTGCAGGCAAAACTGCCTCTTTGACCATCACCTGCGCGGTGGGCAAAACAAAAGTGGTGCGCCGGGTTACCCAAGTTCTCAAATAAGCAAAGTCTTATTTCACAACCTGAAGCGTCATCGTACGAAATCGAGGCTTTTGCTTTCGTGTCTCCACTCGAACGGTTA
>JAURNB010000213.1 GCA_030830415.1 Acidimicrobiales bacterium
AGTGACCTCGGCGCAAGTGGGGCATGCAGTGCTCGAACAGTTGCGTGAACTCGACGAAGTGGCGTACCTGCGTTTCGCCAGTGTGTATAAAAACTTCGACCAAGCTGCCGACTTCCGGCGCGAGCTTGCATTACTCAAGAAGTAGCTAAAGAAACTACTTTCTTAGCGCATGCGTAAATAGCGCAAGAACAAAAATCCTTCATCTTCAAGAACGTGTTGCAGTTGAAAGCGTTGCGCAAGTTCTGGTGCATTCGTAGTTAAGCGTGGACCATTTCCGCCAATGATTTGCGGAGAAATGGTGAGGTTGATTTCATCAACTAAATCTGCAGCGGTCATCGATGCATTCAGTAGTGCACCACCTTCAAGCTGAAGAAAGTTGCACGACATTGCCTGAAGGGCGAGTTGCATATCAACTTCACTCGTGCCCGCACGCAGCGTTTCAACGGGAAGTTCTGGAGCGTCTGACGGCACCACCACGTAGCCTGCGCCACTGGTAAAGAGTTCTGTGGTGAAATCGAGTTGGCCCGTATGGCTTACCACGGCCACACGCTGGCCCGCTTTGCTCGGCACGCCGTAGCCCTCGGCGCGAACGGTGCCTGCTCCTACCAAAATATTGTCGGCCGCGGCCCGTAGGGCCAGCAATACCGAGCGATCAGCAGCACTGGAGAGGGCGGCAGAGTTGCCTGTCATCACCGTCGAGCCGTCGATGCTTGCCACCATGCACATTCCCACCCAGGGGCGGCCTGCGGGGCGTGGGCGATCAACCTTGTATGCCTCGATGGCAGAGATGCTTCGACCTGATTCCCCTAAGGAATCGTGATAGGAGTAGATCAGTTTCACGCAGTGCATAGCCTATGGCTTGGGGGAAAGATGTCGACACTTCAACAAGAATCATCAGGCACAGAGGCGAACAAAGTTGCCTTTCGCACGTGTCCGCTCTGCGAGGCAGGCTGCGGTTTAGAAATTACTGTCAAGAATAATGTGGTCACACATATTCGTGGCGACATGCAAGACGTGTTCTCGGGTGGGTTTATTTGTCCGAAGGGGAGCACCCTCAAACAACTCCACGATGACCCCGACCGTTTGCGCATGCCTTTAGTGAAACGCAATGGCGTACATGTTGAAGTGTCGTGGCAAGAGGCGTGGGCTGAAGTAGAGCGAGGCTTGCTTGCGGTCATCAATACGCATGGTCGCGAGTCGGTGGCAACGTATATGGGTAACCCCACCGCACATAACTTGTCGGCAATGACCTTTGGTCGAGTAGCGCTTCAAGCAATTGGAACCAAGCAACGTTTCAGTGCGTCAACAGTCGACCAACTTCCCAAACAAGTTGCAGGTGGTTACATGTTTGGCACTGCAGCAACAGTGCCTGTTCCCGATCTCGATCGCACGCAGTACTTGCTCATGTTGGGCGCTAACCCATATGCATCGAATGGCAGCATGTGCACCGCGCCCGATTTCCCCAAGCGATTGACGGGTATTCAAGAACGCGGCGGAAAAGTGGTGGTGGTTGACCCACGTAAAACACGCACTGCTGAAGTTGCCGATGAATGGTTAGCAATCATGCCCGGAACCGATGGGCTTTTCTTAGCTGCTATTGCTCACGTTTTGTTCGCCGACAAGTTGGTGAAGGTCACAGCGCATCTTGCAGCACACATCAACGGACTCGCTGAGTTAGAGCAAGCACTCGAACGCTTTACTCCAGAAGTTGTTGCCGATGTGTGTGGCTTGAGTGCAGAAACGATTCGTCGCATTGCACATGAAATTGCAGAGGCGCCCACTGCTGCGGTGTATGGCCGTATTGGTACAACAACAGTGGCCTTTGGTACCACCACTTCGTGGCTTGTTGATGTGGTCAACGTGTTATCGGGCAATCTCGATACACCAGGTGGAGCAATGTTTACGCTGCCCGTTGCTGGTGGTGCCACCACTCGTGGCACGCCTGGCAAAGGCCGTGGGTTTCGCGTCGGCAAGGGGCACACTCGTGTGCGGCATCTTCCCGAAGCCATTGGAGAGTATCCCATTGCAGCATTAGCGGAAGAAGTGCTCACACCAGGCGAAGGTCAAATTAAAGCGCTGCTCACTATTGCAGGCAACCCAGTTTTGTCTACTCCGCACAGCAATCAACTCGATGAAGCATTAGCGCATTTAGATTTCATGGTGAGTGTTGATATTTATCTCAATGAAACAACACGACATGCAAATGTTATTTTGCCGCCGCCATCACATTTGCAACGCGACCACTACGACTTACTTTTGTTGCAATTCGCTGTGCGCAACGTAGCCAACTACAGCGAAGCAATTCTGCCGTTAGAAGAGGGCCAACCCGATGAGTGGGAGATACTTGCCAAAATTGCTGCCATTGTTCAGGGTAAAGGAATTGATGCAGATGTATCTGTATCTGACGATGCTGCAATCCGATCAATGGTGAACAGTGCAGTGAAAGATTCAAACTCAAATATTTGTGGTCGTGATGCCGATGAAATTATGAATGAAGTGTCACGCGATGGCCAACGTGGTCCTGCGCGCATGATCGATTTCATGTTGCGTACTGGCCCTTATGGCGATGCATTTGGCGCTGCTATTGGTGGAGCAACGCTGCAGTTATTGAAAGAGCATCCACACGGAATTGATTACGGTGCATTGCAGCCGCGAATTCCTGAAATATTGCGTACGCCTAGTGGAAAAGTAGAACTTGCACCTGAAGTACTAGTGAATGATCTCGATCGTTTGTATGAAGTGGTGAACAATGGTGTGGTCGACAACATTTCGGGTCGCAATTTGTTACTCATTGGTAGACGCCATTTGCGTTCAAACAATTCATGGATGCACAACATCAATGTGTTGGTGAAAGGTAAATCACGTTGCACGCTCATCATGAACCCGGCCGATGCCCATGCGCGCGGCGTGAATGAAGGCGATCTTGTTTCCGTGCAGAGTCGGGTAGGGGAAGTGCGCGTTGCCGCAGAAATTTCCGACACCATCCGTCCAGGTGTGGTGTCGTTGCCTCACGGGTGGGGCCACGACGCCGAGGGGAGTCAGCTTCAGATCGCCACTCAGGTGGCTGGGGTGAACTCGAACATTCTCACCGATCACGAAGCTCTCGACCCGTTGTCAGGAACCTCAGTATTGAACGGCATTCCTGTCGCTGTCCACAGATAAGCCGCCTTTGCGCACAGGTCATCCACAGCGTCATCCCCTGATAAATAGGGAAAGTCACAGGGTTATCCACTTCCTCCACACAGGGGTCTTGCCGTAGCGTCAAGAGCAGCTCATCAGGAAAAGATGCGGGCTGGGCGGTTCGATTTCCGGTGCCCCAGGGCAATATCGGAATATTTTTTCC
>JAURNB010000028.1 GCA_030830415.1 Acidimicrobiales bacterium
AGCGCGATATTGCTTATGCAGCCCAGCAAGGTATTACGCGTTTCACCGTTGACACCTTGAGTGAACTCCACAAAGTGCTGGCCGAAGTACCTCGTGCGGAAGTATGCGTGCGTTTGTTTCACGATTGTGAAGGTGCCGACTGGCCGTTGTCGAAAAAATTTGGTTGTGGTTTTTCCGATGCAAAAAATATTCTCATTGCTGCTGGCAACGCTGGTTGCACAACAGGTATTTCATTTCACGTGGGCTCGCAACAACGCAACCTCGATGCGTGGCTTGCACCACTACAACTGTGCCAGCAACTCATTACTGAAGTTGCTGAAGAATCGGTTGCACCAGAGTTTGTGAACCTCGGTGGCGGCTACCCCGGTAGCTACCTCGATGACACTCCACATATTTCTGTATACGGCGATGCAATTCGCAAAAGTTTGTACGACGTGTTTGGCAGTAACACACCACGCCTCATGGCAGAACCTGGTCGTTACCTTGTTGCCGACGCAGGAACGTTGCATACCGAAGTAGTGCTTGTGAGCGAGCGCGATATTGACGCACGTCGCTGGGTCTACGTTGACTGTGGAGTGTTTGGTGGGCTTGCCGAAACACTTGGTGAAAGTATTCGTTACCGCTTACACACCGAGCACGATGCCTCGGCACCTGCATCTCAAATTGTTTTGGCGGGCCCAACGTGTGACTCAGCCGACATCATTTACGACAAAGCCGGATACTTCTTGCCCGATGCATTACAAGTAGGCGAAGTGATTCGCATTGCGTCAACTGGTGCGTACACCACGAGTTACTCGGCCATTGGCTTCAATGGTTTTGCGCCACTTGCACAGGGCTACATCAACATTGTTGCAATGAGAGAACCTGCTGCTTAGTTCTTGTTAGCTACCGAATTCAAAACCTAAGTCGGGTGCCACCAGCATCGGTTCATAACGAATACCCGCTTCGGCGGCCATGGCTGCGCAGGTTCCTCCGCGGTCAACAATGACAGTGATGAGAACGACTTCAGCACCAAAGTCGCGTACGGCTTCGACTGCTTCAAAGAGTGATGTTCCGCGAGTAACCGTGTCTTCGGTAATAATCACTTTGTCGCCAGGTTGCAGTGCGCCCGCAATACGACCCGTCACACCGTGATCTTTAGATTCTTTTCGTACGCTAAAACTACGGAGGTTGATGGCACGTGTAGCAGCAACGGCGGCGATGCCATATGCAACTGGGTCGGCGCCCATAGTGAGACCACCAATCGCTGTTGCTTCTACGGGGAAAAACGACAACGCCACATTGGTGACGAGGACAATGCCATCGGGGCGACATGCCGTTTGTTTTGTGTCGAGGAACCACGAACTTTTGCGGCCCGACTTCAAGGTGAAGTCACCTCGCTTGACGGCGTGAGCCATGACATGTTCGCGCAAAGCGTGGCGAGCAGGGTCGAGTGGAGGAAGCGAAGTATTTTCAGAATTTACGGGCACATTCATGCCACTACCGTACAGACCCGATATCTTTTGTAACGTGAATGCAACAAAAGGAACGCCTGCCAAAAAGGCCACTGCCAAAAAAGTCGCCACGAAGTCGGCGAAAAAGGCAATGAGCACGAAGCACAAAGACGCTTTGGCCCAGGGCCGTACCGAGGGCCGCATTATTCGCATGTACCTCGAAATTGTGGAGGCCAACAAGCCCAAGCGTGGTCGTAAACGCACTGCCGACTCCATTACCAAGCGCCTTGCTGCTATTCAAAAAGAACTCACTACCGCCGACGCCATTGTGAAGTTGCGTCTCACTCAAGAACGTATGAACCTCACCGCCGAGTTAGCAACCAAGCAATTGGGCTCAGACTTTGCAAAATTAGAAAATCAGTTCGTCAAAATTGCTGCGGTCTATTCGCAACGTAATGGCATCACCTATTCGGCATGGCAAGAAATGGGTGTTCAACCCAATGTGCTGAAGCGTGCTGGCATTAACCGCGACGAGCTATAAAGCGTCGATTGTTTTGCTGGCGTGTTCTAGAACACGTGACTCATCGAAAATGAATCGCAGTTGCTCGTGAGTGAGATTCACGTCGAGGCTTTCCACTAGCACATCGCGTAAATGTGTGTGGGTGTCGAGGGCCTTGCGCGACAACTGCTGCACAATGCGGTATGCATCGTCTCGGCTCATTCCATTTTCTACAAGTGCAAGAAGCGCCGACTGCGAATACACCACGCCTTGTAAGAGGTCGAGGTTGTAGCGCATTTGCTGCGCATCAACTTCAAGGTTGGTGAGCAGCGAAGTAAGCCTGCGCACCATGTAGTAGGCGAGCATCGATGAATCGGGCAACACAATGCGTTCTGCTGAAGAATGCGAAATGTCACGCTCGTGCCACAGCGGCACGTCTTGAAGTGCAACTTGTAAGTTGCCTCGCAATACGCGCGACAAACCACTGAGTGTTTCAGCTGAAATCGGGTTGCGCTTATGCGGCATTGCGCTGCTTCCCTTTTGTCCCTTTGAAAAACCTTCGCGCACTTCATTCACTTCAGTGCGCTGCAAGTGACGCAACTCCACAGCAATGCTTTCAATGGTGGTACCAAGCGATGCACATGCCCACATGTATTCGGCATGGCGGTCGCGAGCGACAACCTGTGTGGCAGGTGTTGGAGTGAGGTTTAATGCGTTACCTACGTACTCTTCAACCGACGGGTCGATGTTGGAGTACGTGCCTACGGCTCCCGACATTTTGCACACGGCAATGCCATCGAGTGCGTTACGCAAACGCTCTTCGTCTCGGCGTAGTTGCAAGGTCCACAAGGCAACTTTCACACCAAACGTGGTGGGCTCGGCATG
>JAURNB010000029.1 GCA_030830415.1 Acidimicrobiales bacterium
CAACAAAGTCGGTTTCGCACTTCAGTTTTGCTATTGCACCCACGTTGCCACGAATCACCAAGGCAACTACGCCCTGGTTGTTTTCGCGGTCGTCACGCTTTGCGCTTGCTGCAAGGCCTTTTTCGCGTAGCCACTGCTTGGCTTCGTCGATATTGCCATTGTTTTCTTCAAGTGCTTTTTTGCAATCCATCATTCCTGCGCCGGTGGAATCGCGCAGAGTTTTTACGTCTTTAGCTGTATACGACATTCGTGAATCAGGCTCCTGGAGTAGGTGCCGCAGGGGGTGCGGGAATGGGTTTTGGTTCAACAACAGATGCTCCGACTGCAGCAACTGCAGCAGCGGCATTGGCAACAGCAGCAGCGGCAGCTTGTGCTGCAGCAACTGAGGCCTTCTTCGATGCCATGTGGCGTCCTTCAAGTGCAGCTTCAGCAATAACGCGGCACATGAGGTCGTTGGCGCGAATGGCGTCGTCGTTTCCTGGAATAGGGAAGGTCACCACGTCGGGGTCGACGTTGGTGTCGACCACTGCAATAACGGGAATACCAAGTTTGTTTGCTTCGGTCACCGCGATGTGCTCTTTCAAGGTGTCGAGCACGAAGACTGCGTCGGGACGACGTGTCATTTTGCTGATACCCGAGAGGTTCTTTTGCAACTTGATGAGTTCACGCGACAAGAGAAGTGCTTCTTTTTTCGGCATTGCTTCAAACTCGCCAGTTTCCACCATGCGCTCGTATTCCTGCATTTTGCTCACGCGCTTGGAAATGGTTTCGAAGTTGGTGAGCATGCCGCCCAACCAACGCTCATTCACGTATGGCATTCCGCTCTTGTCGGCCCAGTCGCGCACAGGATCTTGTGCTTGCTTTTTGGTACCGACGAAAAGTATGGTTCCGCCTCCGGCTACAAGATCGCGAGCAAAGACATAAGCAGTCTCGACGCGAGTCATTGTTTGTTCAAGATCGATAATGTACACACCGTTGCGCTCGCCAAAAATGAATCGCTTCATTTTGGGGTTCCAACGGCGGGTCTGGTGTCCAAAGTGGCAACCAGCTTCGAGCATTTGTCGCATTGTGACGACGGCCATGATGATTCTCCTCTCCTGTGGTTAAGAGACTGGCCTCCGCGCCGAAGCGACCACAGGAAGAGACACAGTGCAATGACGTGTTGATGAGTTATTCGTGGCCCCCGCCATGCCACCGTGTGGACGATGGCGTGACGACAGCCAAGGAGAGAGGCTACTGCCCGATTCCCCTTGTGCCACAAACGATCGCGCCGCCGTTGGGGAAATCAGCCGGGCTCGGGGCCGGGTGAGGCCAAAAAAGACCGCAGGGTCGAGATAGTTATTCTCCACCCGCGACCCCAGCCGCAGACCCACATAGAACCATTGGCTCGCGTAACCCACCACCTGTAACGGGATGACTACCTCGCCAAGGGTCACGAGTGCCCCATTGACCCCTCCCATGACCTCATATAGAGGTGTAGCCGATTGACCTCCCCTATCGGGGGCTATCCCAGCAGCCACTTGGTCAATTTCCACCACGACATAGGGCACTCCACCCACCGGCCCCACGAAGGTCACTGTTCCGGGCCGCGACATGCGCACTGGAGTGTTTTGCCCGACGGCGCACTCGAGACCGCGGTTACCAGCACACCACGTACATTGCGGCCGACGAAACCAGTCGGTGACCTTGCCTGCCACCGGGGCTGGAGCAGAGTTCGCAACGCAGAGCACCGCAGCGAGAACGGCGCTCAACATGAGACCCCAAATAGTGAACTAGTACTCGGCCGCTGCAAGCCGCGAGCGTAATTGCAGAACAGCTTTTGAATGGATTTGTGAAACGCGGCTTTCGGTAACTCCCAGAATTTCGCCGATTTCCACGAGCGTGAGATTCTCGTCGTAGTAGAGAACCAAAACAGTACGTTCACGTTCTGGCAAGTTTTTAATTTCCTCTCGCATGTGCGCCCGCATTGCTTGTTCTTCCATTGCGGTATCGGCGGGGCCGATTTGTTGGCCCACCCCTGAAGGGGCACGGTCGGCAACAAGGTGGTCGAGAGGGCCAACGGTGCCAACGGCAACATCGGCGAGCCACTTCTGGAGTTCTTCCACAGTGATCTGCAATTCTTCGGCAATTTCTTCGTCGTTAGGTGCACGTCCCATTGTGTGCTCTAGTTGCGTTATTGCGGTCTGCACCGAGCGAGCCTTAGTACGCACCGAACGCGGCACCCAGTCGAGGGCCCGCAAAGAGTCGAGAATGGCCCCACGGATACGCGGCACTGCATAGGTTTCAAACTTTGCACCATGAACTGGCACGTATTTTTCAATGGCGTCCATGAGGCCAAAAATGCCTGCGCTCACGAGATCTGCAGTATCAACATTTTTTGGCAACCCTGCGCCGAGTCGACCAGCAACGAACTTCACAAGCGAGGAATAGTTCACTACAAGCCATTCGCGTGCTTGGGGGGTGCGAGAACTTGACCAGTCTTCCCAAGCGGATTCCACCGTATAGCGCGCGCGTCGAATGTTCATGCGCGCGGATGTGACGAGAGGTAGGCCGACTGCAACCGTTCTTTACTCACATGCGTATAGCGCTGCGTGGTAACAACATTTGCGTGCC
>JAURNB010000214.1 GCA_030830415.1 Acidimicrobiales bacterium
GTTGCGGTGGCGTGAAATGGAAGTGCACATGAACGACCTCGGAGTTGGCTTTACCTATGCGCAGTGGAACGCGCTCTATGTGCGACACGACCTGTCGCGGATGTCGATGAGGTACGCAAGCCGCTTGCCAATGGGCATGACTGGCTTGCCGCCCCTAGCGCTCGCATTGTCGGAAAATGAAAGACTGGCGTGGCTTTTTGGTCGTGTCACTCCAGCCGGCCTTGAGCAAGTGGACAACTTATAAATGTTGCGTCATTTTCTGCGTACCGTCATTGTTGCTATTGCATGTGTGTTGTGTGCACCCGCAGCAATGGCCTCTGCGCATGCTGTGCTCGATAATTCTGTTCCCACCTCTGGGGCAACACTTGAAGAAACTCCACTGCAAATTGTTTTAGATTTTGATGAAACGGTTGAATCTTCGCTTGGCTATATCAGGCTCTTTTCGAGTAGCGGCAAACGGATTCAATTACCTGCAGTTAAGGCAGATGCTTCTGACGCATCAATTATTCGTGTTGTTCCTCCGACTCTCGCAGAAGATTCCTATGTAGCTGTCTACCGCGTGATTTCCGCTGATGGCCACCCTGTAGAAGGGGCAATTACTTTTCGTGTTGGCACTGGGGCGGTATCAAATCTTTCATCGCTTATTGCGACTGCATTGAAAGACAGCGAAACATCGTTAGCCGTGAAGGTCGCTATGGCCCTCATGCGTTTGATTTCCTATATTGCGATATCGGTAGTGCTTGGCGGAATTTTCTTTCTGTTAGGTACCGATGTGCCCCGCAAAGCCCTGAATAGAGCAGTAGTGCTGGCCAGCTCAATTTTGGGCTTATGCACTGTTTTGCTCTTCTTATTACATGGCCTGAATGCATCTGGCGGTAGTTGGAGTCAAATAGCAAATCTGGGCATCATGAGAGATGTTCTGACAACACAGGTCGGTGAAGCATTATTTGCACGCATTGTTGTGTCGATCTTGCTGGTGTGCGCAGTTGCGCGATGGGGTGGTTCTGAGAAGGAGCATCAACAGATCGCTAAGTTCGCTGCGGTATTCGCTTTTATCACTTTGCCTTTTACCTACGCATTTGCTGGGCACGCCGTTGTCGATTCTCCGGCGGCACTCACCGTTGCATTGCTGGCTTTGCATGTGGGGGCAATTGGAGTGTGGTGTGGTGGATTGCTACTTCTTTTCTTCATTGCAGATATCCGCACTACATCGATTGTGGAATGGTTCTCTCGCCGGGCAGCAGTGTTCATTGCATTCGTCGTTGCAACAGGAATAGTGCAAGCCCTGCTACTGATGGATGGCATCGGCAATCTCACAAAGACGTCATACGGCAAAGCGCTCATTGCCAAGGTGTGTGTTGTGGGAGTCATGCTCATTTGTGCCGCAATTGTTCGTCGTCGCTTCCACGAAAGTGGTGTTACTCGGTTGCGGGCAGTTCTGTGTGCTGAAATTGCAGTTGGTCTTGTGGTGTTATCAATTACAGCGGGCATGGTCGCTGCGTCTCCACGGCCAACGGTGAGCAATGCCCCATTCTCAACTGCATTGGTACAAGGTGATGTCATTGCAAACATCACCATTTCTCCACCGCGAGTAGGCGAATCAGAGATGCATGTCATTGTGTCGCCACCCAACGGGTCTTTAGACCCTGTGCTGGCAATCAAGGCGCGGTTCTCGTTGGCAAGTGGCAGTGTTCCGCCTATTCAGGCCGATCTCAATGCGGTTGGCCCAAATCACTTTGTGGGGTCAATCCAATTTGTGTATCCCGGAGAGTGGAAAGTCGACGTTATTGTCTCACCCGATGCGAATAGCGAAGTTCTGTATTCCACTCAAGTGAAAATTAAATAGTTACGAACACTGAAAGTAAACAAAATGGTGTGACATGCCTGTTGCTTCATCTAAGAATGCGTCACCAACAGTGGTGAAGCCATTTCTTTCATAGAACTTCAATGCGCTATCGCGAGCTCGTGCCCACACAATGCCGGCACCATTACGTTGTGCCATGTGAACTCCGTAGAGCAGAAGCTCGGCCCCAAGGCCCGTGCTCTGGAGTGATTGGTCGACAGCCATGCCCCGCAGTTGTGTATCAAAATTGTTGCTATGCGTATGGGGAAGGGGAAACGCGTTGGTCAGCCAACTAGAAGTGCCCACAATCTCTTCATGTTTGTACAGCGCAAGATGTGTGGTGATATCCCAATCGTCTTCTGTGTATCTGGGGTCTTGTGAAGGAGTGCCATCACGCAGCACTTTCATGCGTATTGGCAAAATGTCTTGTGTTGAAGCAATGGCAATGCGGAAATGTGGGGGCAGGGTCATGATGCTGATATGAGGTCGGAGAAGTGAACCACGCGGTCGGCAATGGTTGCTGCTTCATTGCGATCGTGAGTTACCAGTATCGCAGTAATGCGTGAGGCGGTGAGCGCAGTGCGAAGATCTTTGGCGAGGTCAATGCGTAAGTGTTCATCGAGGCCAGTGAGCGGTTCGTCGAGAAGCAGCAGCGACGGTGCGGGGGCAAGTGCTCGTGCAATAGCAACTCGCGTGGTTTCGCCACCAGAAAGATTGGCTACGTCACGCTGCGAGAAGTTGGACATGTGAACGAGGTTAAGCATTTCCTTCACTCGATGCGATTGTGACTCTTTAGTGTCTTTGCGCATTTTGAGGCCGTAAGCGATGTTTTCACTCACCGTGAGGTGTGGAAAGAGAAATGCTCCTTGGAACACCATGCCAATGTTGCGCCGATGTGGGGCCACGTTGGTGATGTCTTCTCCTTGGAGATGAACGGTTCCGGAACTCGCAGGGGTGAGCCCGCAGATGATGCGTAATAGTGAAGATTTGCCGGAGCCGCTGGGTCCGAGAATTGCCACAATTTCACCTACGCTGATTTCGAGCGACAGGTGACTGAAGATTGAAGTGCTTTCACCCGGTACCTGAAATGACAAGTGAGAAATGTTGAGGAATGGAGACGTCACTGAGTTCTCTTCTTTCTATTGAATTGAACTGCGTACTCAACAATAAGCGCAATGGCGATGCAGGAGAAAGCCAGTAGGCAAGCCGAAGCGATTGCTTGCTTTTGTAGTTGTTCACCTGGCCGTGAAAGTAGTTGACCAATACGCATTGCAAGAGTTTCATGGCCATGCCTGGTGAGGAGGCTTGATGCCCCAAACTCACCGAGTGAAATGGTGAAGGCAAATGAGGCGGCAATTGCGAGGGGGCGAAGAAGGATGCGAAGGTCGATGCTCTTCCATGCCTCCCATGGAGATGCGCCGAGCAACAGGGCGTTCTCTCGTAACTCTGGCTGAATTTCACGGGCCGCAGGAGTAATGATGCGCACAACAAATGGCAATGCAACAGCACAATGCGCCACGGCAACGAGCCACAATGACCCACGCCAATTCATCGGCTCAGACCGAAAGGCCAGTAGGTAGCCAAGGCCAAGTGCAACTGCTGAAATCACAATGGGTAACGAGGTGAGTGCTTGAACAAACACTTGAAACCGCGTGCGCGTGGAGTACGCAAGTGCGAGTGCTGAACCAGTGCCGAACAAAAGTGCCATCATGGCGGCGAAGAGGGCGATTCCAAGAGAGGTGAGAAACGATGTCCACATATCGCTCGTTGCCCAATACGAAAATGTAAAGCCCTGAGAAGACCGCAAAGAATCTGTGAAAAGTATGGCGATAGGCAACAGGGTTCCCACCGCAATAAGAGTTGCTGCAACGGAGAAAGACACGCGCTTTGTTTTTCGCTCGGAAGAAAGCGGCATGAGGTTCCGCTGAGCAAGAGAAATACTTTTTTGGCGATGGGTGAGTGCAAGAACTAACAAGATGACGAAGAGTTGCCATACAACGAGGGCACTTGCTTGAGGCATATTGCCGAGGAAAAAGGCGTAACGATAGATCTCAGTTTCAATAGTGGGGAAGCGTGGACCCGCAAGTACTCGCGCTGCGCCATAGGTACTAAAACA
>JAURNB010000215.1 GCA_030830415.1 Acidimicrobiales bacterium
AGCCACCAGGAACTCCGAGTGGTTGCCACACCATGCGCCAAGCAGCCGAATCAAATGCAAGCTTGGTTACTTTTTCAACGAGCAAAGTTAGGAGTACGTAATTGTCATTGGAGTAGAGATATTTCCCGACAGGAGCGGAAGGAATCAATGTGCCCGCTAGTTCGGCGTACTGCTTGTAACTGGTTTTCCCTGTAGTGACAGCCTTGAAGTTATGAGACGCTGTTCCTGTTGCATGATTCAAAAATGCCCACACCGACTGCGCCCCCAGCACATCAATTGTTGAGGGCGAGAAAACTTCAGGCAGGTATGTTCTCATAGCGCTGTCTAAGTTGATTCTCTTTTGTTCCGCGAGTTTGATAACCAGCGCCGCGGTGAGTGTTTTGCTCACCGATGCCAATGAAAAGTAGGTCGATGCGTCAGCTTTTCGCCCGAATTCGCTTTGTATTTTTCCATTTTTCATCTCAATCACAACAGATCGCCCCGATGTGAGCGACAAAACAGCACTGAAATCGGTACCAGCTTCGGCTTCAACCGCTACTCCAACTTGTACAAGTACGGCAAGGGCACACATCGCGAACAACGCACTTCTGCACAGCCGGCGATGAATTGTTTTGTGCATGCCTCGTCAGGCTAGTTCCCCGATGAGCCCTGTCGATAGGGAATCACTACAACAGTGCCATCTTCTGCATGATGAACACGCGCAGATACGCCATAAAACTCGGCTAAAGTCTCTTGGCGCAGTACTTCAGCTGCCGTACCACTCACCACGCGATACCCCTGATGCAAAAGGCACAAGCGATCTGAGTACAAACCAGCAAGGGTGAGATCGTGCATTGCAGATACAACCGTGAGACCATGTTCTTTACGCAACTGATCGACAAGCTCCAACGCTTGTTGTTGATGTCCAATATCGAGTGCACTCGTTGGCTCATCGAGGAGCAAAATAGGTGCCTCTTGCGCAATTGCGCGCGCAATAACAACCCGCTGTTTTTCGCCGCCCGACAGTGTGCCAACTGCGCGATGCGCAAGATCAACAAGGTCGAGGCGTTCCAAAACATCGGCCACAATTGCCCAGTCGTGTTTTGTTTCCGACCCGAAATGGCTGACAAATGGATTTCTTCCCAGCACAACGTATTCTCGGGCAGTCATATCGTCGGGCAACACGGGTGACTGCGGAACATAAGCAACAAGTTGTGCTCGCCGTTTTGCTGAGCGCATGCGAAGTGGTGAACCATCTACGCGTATTTCACCACTGTGTTTTGCCAGCCCGGCAACAGAGCGCAACAAAGAGCTTTTACCTGCGCCGTTCGGCCCAATGAGGCATAGCCATTCACCTGGCTTCACTGTGTCGGTGAAATTACTCAGGGCATCGTGCTGCCCATAGCGCACTCCTACCCCAGAGAACTGTAACGAGGTCATCTTGTTCCCTGCTTTGTTCGCAACAAAAGCAAGAAAAATGGTGCGCCAAGAAAAGCAGTGACCACGCCAATGGGAGTTTCCGATGGATTCTGCAACACACGACCGGGAATGTCGGCAATGATGAGAAATGAAGCACCCACGAGCAAACTGAGTGGCACGATAACTCGGTAACTAGCGCCAGCGAGCAAGCGCACAGCGTGCGGAACAATAATTCCGACGAATCCAATGAGCCCACTCACGGCAACCACTGCCGACGTGCCCAGAGTTGCTGCAATCACTACAACAATGCGCACTCTGTTGACCGATGCACCCAGTGCTGTTGCTTCGTCATCGCCCACGCGCATGATGTCGAGCAACCTGCGATGCAAAAAGAGCACAGCTGAACTCGCCACAACATATGGGAGCACAAGACGCACATCGCCCCACGTTGCAGAACTTAAACGACCCAGAATCCACGAGTACACCTGACGCACTACGTCGGTGTGTCGTTGCAATACAAAAGTCTGCACAGCAGTGGCAAGAGCAGTAACAGCAACACCAGCCAAAACCAATGTAGATGCACTTTTCTGACCACCAAAAGCAGTGCCCACCACATAGGTAACAAACACCGCGAGCATTCCGCCAGCAAATGCACTGAGTGGCAGTGGGTCAATAATCCATGTGCTGGAACCTGTGCGATTCAACGTGAACACCAAAGTTGCGCCCAGCCCGGCTCCTGCTGCCACACCCAGTAAATACGGGTCAACCAACGGGTTGCGGAAAACCCCTTGATAACTCGCACCGCTTAACGACAACATCGACCCCACCAACGCAGCCAATACCACTCGAGGCATCCGAATATCCCAGATGATGGTCCACTCACGAGGTGTGACACCGCTATTGAGTGATACCAAAGGCAGGTGATCGAGCAACGCCAGCGGAACACGCCACCAGGTAGGCCCTGCTGGCCCCACCATTGCACCAAGCAAAACAGAGACAAGCGCCAGTGCGCCAGCAGCGGGAATCCACCACCGGCGCACTGGGTGCACAACTGTTTCGGCTAAAGGAAAGATGGCTTTCTACTTCTTACTTGTCTCGACAAATTTTGCGACTGCCGCGGCAACTTGTTTCACAAGATCCACAACTCGTGGACCCCAACGTGAAGCGACGTCGTCATCGAGCTCTACAACGTTGCCGTTGGTTACTGCATCAATTTTGTTCCAGCCTGGTCGAGCTGCAACCGACAGCGCATCTTGCTGACAGCACTTCGTGTCGGCCAGAAAAATCATTTGTGGGTTCGCTGAGATAATTGCTTCTTGCGAAAGCTGCGGGTAATCATTTCCTGCTTCAGCTAAATCGGCAATGTTTTGCAACTTGAACTGCGACATAATTTGGCCAACAAAAGTATTTGATGTCACCGAGTAGTAAGTGTTGTCAAGCTCATAGAAGTAGCTCACAGGAGCATCTGGTAGTTCCATTGAAGAAACGGCTGTGTCGATGTCGGTCTTCATTGAAGACACAAGCTCATCTGCTTCTGCTGTCTTGCCAGTGAGCTCGCCGAGTTCTGTAATTTGCTTGTACGAGTCGTCGAAGCTTGTAGCAGCGGCTCCGGTCCACACCGTGATTCCCAGTGCTTCAAGTTGTGTTTGCAAATTGCCAGGGTCATACGCAAGAAGAACAACCGTTGCATCGAGGGCGGCAATCGCTTCTGCACTTGGCTGCGCTGCATCTATTTTCGTTTCAAACGATGCTGCTGCTTCCGGGTAGTTGCTGTAGTTGTCTACTGCTACCAGTTGATCTTCTGCACCAATGGCATAAATCATTTCTGTTGCCGTTGCAGATAACGAAACTATTTTGTTCGTAGATACTTCTGGAACTGCTGTGTCGGAGCTAGCTTCAGCAACAGTGTCGGCAACCGTATTGACTGCCGATTGGTCGCTTGTTCCACAAGCTGCAAAGA
>JAURNB010000216.1 GCA_030830415.1 Acidimicrobiales bacterium
CAATACGGTGTCTGCCTTCGATGTGCATCGCGCAGTTCGGCAAGGCGCAGGCGCACTCGCCGTGTCTGTCGACCTCTTCGATATTTACCGTGGCAAGGGCGTTAGCGACGACTCCCGCAGTTTGGCCTTTCGCATTCGGCTCCAGGCTCCCGATCGGACACTCACCGATGAAGAAGTAGCAGCTGCTCGCCAAAAGAGCATCGACGCTGTTGCCAAACTAGGGGCGCAACTGCGGGCCTAACTCGCCACAATACTTGTATTACTATACATCATAATGTATAGTAATACATATGGCTAAGAAAACAGCAGCAATACTTGGGGCAACGGGGTTCACAGGGGTTGAGCTTTTGCGTCTCATCGCTCAGCACCCTGAAATGGACGTGGTGTACGCAAGTGGAGACTCTCAGGCTGGGGAGAAGCTCTCCAATTTGTATCCCAGTTTGCGTGCTGCGTATCCAAACATGGTTGCACAAGAGTTCTCGCAAGAGGCCGTGTCTGGTGTTGATGTTGTATTCCTCGGGCTCCCACATGAATCATCGGTCGAAATCGTTCCGCAACTGCTGGGCGATGTTGGTTGCGTCGTTGACCTTTCCGCTGCATTTCGTTTGCGCGATACTGCGCAGTATCCACAGTGGTATGGCTTCACGCATGATCATCCTGAATACGTAGCGCAAGCTGTTTATGGTTTGCCCGAGATCTACAGAAAAGAACTTGCAGGTGCGCAACTCATAGCAACGCCGGGTTGTTACGTCACGGCAGCAACTCTGGCATTGAGGCCTTTTGTGCGTGGCGGAATCTTTCATCCTGAAGGTCTCATTGTCGACGCTGCTTCTGGTGTGTCGGGTGCGGGTAAGGCGCTGAAATCATCAAGCATGTTTGCGAGCGTCGATGAAGATTTCTCGGCTTATGGTCTTGTCTCTCATCGCCATACTCCAGAGATGGAGCAAGAAATTGGTGGGCAAGTGCTATTCACCCCGCACCTTGCCCCAATGAATAGAGGAATTTTGGCAACGTGTTATGCGCGACCCATATCGGCAAACACAACAACCGAAAGTCTCTTGCAAGTGCTTGCAGAGACATACAAAAATGAAAAGTTCATTGTGGTAGGCGAAGAAATTCCGTCAACGAAATCAACACAAGGAACAAATGCTGTGCACATCACTGCTCGTTACGACGCGCGTACGGGCTATGCAATTGTTATTGCCGCACTCGACAACCTCACCAAGGGAGCTTCAGGAGGAGCCGTGCAGTCGGCCAACGTGGCTCTTGGGCTCGAAGAGTCACATGGCCTCAGTTCCGTTGGTATGTGGCCATGATGACTGCAAATGAAACCGCAGCGGTGCTCATTGAAGCATTGCCCTACATTCAACGTTTTGCAGGGTCGACGGTGGTGGTGAAATACGGTGGCAACGCTCTATCGGGAACCACTCACACAGACCCACTCAAAGTTTTTGCCGAAGACATGGTTTTTCTTGCTTCAGTCGGAATTCGCCCCATCGTTGTGCATGGTGGTGGGCCACAAATCAACGCAGAACTTGAACGTCAAGGAATTGAAAGCAAGTTTGTCGATGGCCGTCGTGTTACTGATGCACCAACTATGAAGGTTGTTGAAGAGGTTCTGGCGAACCAAGTGAATCCGAGCATCGTTGATGCAATTGCAAGTTGTGGCGGCAAAGCACGCGGCATGTCGGGGGCTAAAGATGGTCTCATTTCCGTTGTCCAACGCAATGTTGAACTCGGGTTTGTTGGTGATGTTGTTGGCATTGGCTCCCAAGTGTTGGGCGCTGTTCTTAGTGCAGGTGAAATTCCGGTCATTGCAACGGTGGGTGTCGACACCAGCGGTCAGACCTTCAATATCAATGCCGATTCAGTAGCCGCTTTTGTGGCGGGCGAAATGAAGGCCGAGAAGCTTCTCTATCTCACCGACATTGAAGGTTTGCGTCGTGATGTTTCGCGCGCCGATTCACTCATCAGTTCGCTCACCGATACAGAACTCAATGATCTACTGAATGATGGAACAATTGTAGGCGGAATGATTCCTAAAGCAGAGAGCTGTATGGAAGCAGTTGGGCTGGGTGTTCCCGCGGTGCATATTCTCGACGGGCGTATTGCTCACGTGAGCATCATCGAACTTTTCACAGATGCAGGTATTGGAACAATGGTGACAAAAAGTGATTCAACAAAGGTGGCAAAGTAATGACGAAGCACGCATTTCTCGAAAACAATGCTCAACCAGTACCGCAGGCTGCAGGGATGGATCATTGTCCATTTCTCCCTGTCTTTGGGCCTCCCTCGGTGATGTTTGTTCGCGGACAAGGAACAGAACTCTGGGACTCGCAAGGTAAGCGTTATCTCGATTTCCTCTGTGGTCTTGCGGTGACCTCATTGGGTCACTCTCATTCATGTGTCACCGATGCGTTAACTCAGCAATCAGCTGAACTCATTCACGTGAGTAACTTTTTTGCAAACCCGGTGGCCACTGCAGCGGCAATAGACATCAATGATCTTCTTGAAAGTGCCACGGGCAGCAGCGGTCAAGTATTTTTCTGTAACTCAGGTGCAGAAGCTAATGAAGCAGCAATCAAGCTGGCTCGTAAACACGGCGGACGTGGTCGCCACACAATGGTGTCGGCCCTCGGTAGTTTTCATGGCCGTACTCTTGGTGCCTTGGCTGCCACTGGGCAACCCGCAAAGCATGAACCATTTCAACCCATGCCTGAAGGCTTCAAGCACGTTGCCTTTGGCGACATCGAGGCGATGTCACTAGCTGTCGATTCATCGGTGGCGGCTGTATTGCTGGAGCCAATTCAGGGTGAAGGTGGAGTCATTCCGGCACCTGCTGGTTATTTAAAAGCAGTGGAGTCGCTGTGCAAAGAACGCGGTGTGCTGCTCATCATCGATGAAGTGCAAACAGGTATGGGTCGTACCGGAAAATGGTTCGGTTTTGAACATTCTGGTATCTCGCCCGACGCGGTGCTCATGGCGAAAGCGCTCGGCAACGGTGTTCCCGTTGGCGCCATTTGGGTGAAAGAAGATGTCGCCAAGGTCCTTTCGCCCGGAGACCACGGAAGCACCTATAGCGGAACTGCGCTTGTTACCTCGGTGGTGCGTGCCGTTATTGCCGAGATGAAGCGCATTAATGCTCCTCAACTCGCAACCTCCGTTGGTGCACAACTCACTGAGAAGCTTCGCGTTGTTCCTGGTGTTGTTGGCGTTCGTGGTGCTGGATTATTGCTTGGTATCGAGTTGGCTCAAGGGTTCGACGCG
>JAURNB010000217.1 GCA_030830415.1 Acidimicrobiales bacterium
ACTTTGCAGCCCGTACGGCGATACGGAGTTGATGCTGCAGTTCTTTACAGCGACATTGTGGTTTCGTCACATGCTGTTGGTTTTGGCATCGACGTGGCGCCAGGAACCGGGCCAGTAGCACCTGTTCCGCTGCGTACAAACGACGACCTTGCTCGACTGCGCGCCCTTGAACCTGAAACCGACATGCATTACGTGATGCAAACAATCGACATGTTGGTGAAAGAACTAGAAGTACCGCTTCTTGGCTTTGCTGGCGCTCCATTTACCGTTGCGAGCTATCTCATTGAGGGAAGACCGAGCAGAACTTACGAAAATTCATTTGTCATGATGCGTAACAACGATGTGTTGTGGCACAGCGTGATGGAAAGACTCACTCAACACGCCATTGCACTTGTCTCGGCACAAATTCAACACGGCGCACAGGCATTTCAAATATTTGATAGCTGGGTGGGGGCACTCACGGTTGACGACTACAGGAAATATGTTCTTCCGCACACCAAAAATGTATTTACCGAGTTGTCACGTTTGCACCCAGAAGTTGCCGGCATTCACTTTGGTGTGAACTGTGCTCACTTACTTGAAGCCATGCACGAAGCAGGCGCTTCAATTATGGGTATCGATGCCACCATTTCTCTGCATGATGTGCGTACGCGACTAGGTGCAGATGTTGTGCTCCAAGGAAACCTGAATACCGATCGTGTTCTTGAAGGCGTCGAGCCAGCTATTGCAGCAGCAGATGAAGTTCTTGCAAGCAATGCACAACACCCCGGACACATTTTCAACCTTGGTCATGGTGTCACGCCGCAGTGCAACCCCGACGTTCTGCACGCCATCGTGAAACATGTTCATGAAAGGACAACTCAATGAGCAACACCAAAACAGCAGTACTTCTCATGGCATATGGAACTCCACGCAGTCGCGAAGAGATCTTGCCGTATTACACCGATATTCGTCGAGGTCGCCCGCCTACCGAAGAGCAACTGAGTGACCTCACTGCTCGATACGAAGCCATTGGTGGTTTGTCGCCCCTTGCCGCACTTACTGAAGCTCAGCGCGATGCTTTGCAAACAGCTTTCAACAATATTGCTCCGAACACCTACCACGTTGCTCTGGGCCTCAAACACGCGGCCCCAATGATTGAAGACGCTGTGCAGCAACTTGCACAAGAAGGTTTTACTAAAATTGTTGCTCTTGTTTTGGCTCCACACTTTTCTTCATTCAGCATTGGCCAATACATCGACCGCGCAACTACAGCAGCAACACCTCACGGCATTTCTGTCGTGGGCATTACAAGTTGGGCAACCGAGGAAGCTTTCATTGACTTTCTTGCCGCCGACATGTCTGCAAAATTGGCAACAATGCCCGCCGCAACTCACGTGCTCTTTACTGCCCACTCACTTCCGCAACGCATTATTGATGCCGGCGACCCCTACCCCGCCGAGTTGCGGTCAACTGCCGTCGCCGTAGCCGCAAAGGTTGGGCTCACGGAAAATGCTCAGTGGTCAATTGCCTGGCAATCTGCTGGCCGCACGCCAGAACCCTGGATCGGGCCCGACATTCTCGACGTCATCGACCAACTAGCGACGCAATTGAATCCAGCTACAGGTGTACTCGTAAGTGCGTGTGGCTTTGTGGCAGATCACCTTGAAGTGCTTTTTGACCTCGATATTGAGGCCTCGCACCGCGCCGAGCAGCATGGGCTCGCATTTGCGCGTACTGAATGTGTGAATGACAATGGAGCAATAATGAATGCACTTGCTCATCGTGTGCATGCAGCCAACCAATGAATTAAGGCAAAATGCCAGAAGAATCCATCTCAGCTGAACACCATGTCGTCATCATTGGCGCAGGCATTACAGGTCTGTCATGTGCGCATTCTTTACTCACTGCCGCACCACATCTTCGAGTGACACTTCTTGAGTCTCAGCCCACCACGGGTGGTGTCATTCGTACGTCTTCTTTTGCAGGACTCCCGCACGTCGATGAAGCCGCAGATGCATTTTTATTGCGGGTGCCCTTTGCTGCACAGCTCGCAAAAGATGTCGGATTAGACAACCAACTCACTTCTCCCACATCTGGGCACGCTTCTGTATGGCGTAATGGTTTGCATCGTCTACCTGCTGGCCTCCTCCTTGGTGTGCCAACACAACTCTCCTCGCTCGCTACTTCTCGGTTGATTTCGCCTCGAGGGAAACTTCGTGCGGCGCTTGACCTCGTTTTACCCAAAACCTCTGTGGCGAGCGACTCCATCGGTGCCTACATGCGTCGGCGGTTTGGCAACGAAGTACACAACATGCTCATCGACCCCCTTGTCGGCAGCATCTATGCAGCCGACACCGACCATTTTTCCCTCGAAATGGTTCCGCAGTTGAGTACTCTTGCGTCAGGCAGCCGCAGCGTTTTGCTCAGCGCTCGTCGCATGCCCAAGCCCGCTGCCAACATTGCCGCATCGCCTATTTTTGGGGCTCCCCTCGCCGGCATGGGCGCCTTAATAAAGGCAACTCAAGAAGCTGTCGAAAAACTGGGTGGCACTGTTCGCCTGAATTCGCACGTTTCTTCGATAGAGCCCACTGCCAGCAATGGGAAGTATTCCGTTCACTTCACCGCAAATGGAACAAGCGAGGCCCTTTCCGCGAGCCACGTTGTTGTGTGCTCTCCAGCCAAACATTCAGCTGACTTTTTTTCAGAATCAGCACCGCAAGTTGCACAGATTCTTGCCCAGAGCTCGCACGCTTCAGTGGTGATGGTTGCACTTGCTGTACCTAAGGAATCGCTTCCGCAAAATGCCAGCGGAAGTGGATACCTCGTACCGAAACCTGAGCAAAGATTCATTACTGCTGTTTCATTCGCCTCACAAAAATGGGCGCATTTAAATACCACCGATTCAGCAATTCTGCGTGTCTCACTTGGTAGAGATGCAATGCCACTCAACGAACATTCCGATGAAGAACTCACTTCATTTGTTCTTGCAGATATCAAGCGCCATCTTCTTGTTGACCTTGAGCCAACAGCATTACGCATCACCCGATGGAAAGAAAGCTTTCCTCAATATCGCCCACACCATGTTGCCCACGTTGAGCACATCGAACAACATCTTGCCGAGAAAATGCCACAGGTGTACTTGGCGGGAGCCAGTTTCCGAGGAATTGGTGTTCCGTCATGCGTGCAGCAAGGTGTCGCAACTGCCCAAAAAATTATTGCGAGTTTTGTATGAAGGTTTTGACACGACGATCTGTTATTGCAGCATTGTTGATTTCACTCATCGCGTTTCCCTCTTCGTCGCCAACGCAAGCATCTATTGCCCCATCGCTCAAAAGCTTTGGGAAGATCTCGATCCCTTCAATTGGCGTTACTGCGCCACTGCATTTGGGAATAGGCGATGCACCTCTGGCTAAGGGTTTTGGACTCTGGCCAAAAACTGCTCTGCCAGGCAACGTTGGCAACACCGTTATTGCTGGTCATCGCACAAGTCATACCCGTCCACTTTTCAACATTGACAAAATTGCACTGGGTGATGCCATTTACTTCTATACGTCAACAGGCGTTGCTCAATACAAAGTAACCAAGCGCCAAATTGTAAAGCCCAACGATGTCTGGATTACGCGACAAACGCGAGCCTCCATCGCAACCATTTTTGCTTGCCATCCCATCTACTCCACGAAGCTGCGTTACGTCGTAACAGCAGCCCTCGTGAAATTCACACCAAAGAAGAAACAGTGAAATTGCCGAGGCGATTTGTGCACGCACGCAGCGTGGTGGTCGGCCTCTGCATTGCCTTTGCTACACCACCGTGGGGATGGTGGCCTTTCGTTTTCATTGGTCTTGGCATTTTCTGCAAAGTTTCACAAAAAGCCACATCCGCTCGACAATCATTTGTTGCAGGGTTTTCACTTGGTCTTGGTTGGTTTTTCCCAACCTTGGCCTGGATGTGGTTCATCTCTATTCCTGGATACTTCTTCACCGTCATCTTTTTTTCGTGCCTGCATGGCATAGCCGAACTATTGATATTCGGCAGAGAACCGCGGCGCTTTTTACAACCAACAGCGCATGTGCTCGTTGAGGCTCTGCGTTTTTCGTGGCCATTTGGTGGCGCACCCATAGCAACTCTTGCAATGACGCAATCACATACGTGGTTCGCCAGTTTTGGCCGCATTGGTGGCGCACTTCTTGTGTCGTATCTCGTATGGCAATTTTCCATCTTTCTTTTCAGTCGATTTCGACTTGTTGTGCCCTGTATTGCTATTGGCGCATTGCTACTTGCCATTGCCCCCACAGGGAATAGTTTCCCTGACGAAACTCAATTACGCATTGCATACGTGCAAGGCGGTGGCCCACAAGGAACACGGGCCACGAACACCAGCCCACGCGACGTCGTGTTGCGCCATCTCATCGCCACAAAAACGCTGTCTCCCGATCAGAAAATTGATGTGGTGATATGGCCAGAAAATGTTGTTGACGTACCTACATTCGCCAACTCGCGTGAAGCCAAAGAAATTGCTATTGAAGCAAAGCGACTCAATGCCCCAATATCAATCGGCGTCACCGACGACGTGCCACCCGATAACTTTGCCAATGCTCAAGTTGTTGTCACTCCAGCAGGCGACATCATTGACCGTTATGAAAAAGTGCGACGCGTTCCCTTCGGCGAGTTTATTCCGATGCGAGGTTTTTTGGAGGCGCTCGGTGCACCAGTTCATCAAGTGCGCCACGATGCAATTAAAGGCAAGACACCTGCAGTCAGTGTGATTCCACTTTCTCGTCCCACAATTAGCGGTGACTCACTTCCCTCAGTTTCATTTGCGACTCCTGTTTCCTGGGAGATCTTTTTTGGTGGTCGCGTGAATGAAGGTATTGAGCGCGGAGCATCAATTATTAAAAACCCCACCAACGGTTCTTCATATCGAGGAACTCTTTTGCAATCTCAACAAATTGCGTCGTCTCAATTACGCGCTATTGAGTTTGGCCGCTCTGTTGTGCAAGTAGCACCCACAGGTTTTTCAGCATTTGTTTCTCCTAGTGGCGATGTTTCACAGCGGTCAAAGGTCAGCGAACGTCGCATTGAAATTGCCGACATTGAATTACGTACTGGGCGTACCTGGTATTCGTATTTAGGCGATTCCCCCATCATCATTTATCTCTTGTTGAGTTTTGCTTTTCTCCTGATTCGCCATCAGCGCAAAGGCCGAATCCGCACCTCGGGCTGAGTCCACCTACCAGGCGGTAGCATGAGCCGCCTATGAAACCTTCGGCCGACCCCCATGGCCCGCTGCGGATCGCATACCTCACCTACCGTGGAAAGCCCCACGTAGGAGGTCAAGGCGTCTACACCCGTCACCTCACCAAAGCTTTGGTCGATCTAGGTCACCATGTAGAGGTATTTGGCGGACAGCCCTACCCCATCCTCGACCCTCGCGTTCCCCTTCATCAATTGCCGAGTCTCGACATCTTCAACGACCAGTACCCCGGCCGTTTCCCCGCGTATTGGGAGCTCAACAATCTCCCCAACATCGTTGAAGCTGCCCAATTCCTGAAAGGTACTTTTGGTGAACCCAAGGCCTTCAGCATGCGCGCATATCGCGAACTGAAAAAACGAGTGAATGATTTCGACCTAGTGCACGACAATCAATGCTTGGGCACCGACATTCTCAAGATTGAGAAAATCATTCCTACCATCGTTACCTTGCATCATCCCATCACCAAAGATCGCAAGTTAGAAATGAGCCACACCAAGAGTCGCTACAAGCGATTCGGTATTGGTCGCTGGTATTCATTTGTGGAAATGCAAGGCAAAGTTGCCTCCAAAATGCCGCGCATTGTTGTCGTGAGCGAAAACTCCATCAACGACATCCACACCGATATGGGTGTGAGCAAAGACCGTATGCGTCTGGTGCCAGTGGGTGTTGACCCAGAACTATTTCGTCCACTTCCTGAAGTGCAACGCAAACCCGGACAACTCATTACCACCGCATCTGCCGACGTTGCACTCAAGGGCCTCTCATACTTATTGGAAGCACTCGCAAAACTCCGCACCGAACGCGATGTGCGTCTCACCATTATTGGAAAACCAAAGGCGGGCCATAGCGCCGACCTCATTGCGTCTCTTGGCCTCACCGATGCAATCGACTTTGTCTCTGGCGTCAGCGACGAGCGCATCGTAGAGCTATATGCAGAGGCACAACTTGCTGTTGTTCCGAGCCTTTATGAAGGCTTTAGCCTCCCCGCTATTGAAGCAATGAGCACCGGAATTTGCCTCGTTGCTACCGATGGTGGCGCGCTCCCTGAAGTCACAGGAACAGACGGCGAAACCGTGCTCCAGTGCCCTGCAGGCGACGCAGACGCTTTGGCTGCAGCAATTCGACGGGGCCTCGACGACGCAACCTTGCGTGAGCGCATTGGCCTTGCAGGTCGTGAGCGTGTTGCAAGCAGATGGAGTTGGAAGCATTGTGCACAACTCACCGTTGAGCAATATCGCGAAGTACTCGACATGCCACACAACCGCATCAGAAGACGAAGTGGTAAATAAAAAATGCTTACCTTGAAATTTTCTGAACTTCAGTTGCAACCCGGACACCTGTTTCTCGATGCAGGAGCAGGTTTTGGTCGGCACGCATTTGAAGCTGCCCGCCTGGGTGCAAAGGTAGTTGCTCTCGACTACGCATCAGACGAAGTGGTAACTACTCGCAATACCTTCGCAGCAATGGCAGAGGCTGGCGAAATTTCAGCCGACCAATTTGTTGCATGCCTTCGTGGCGATGCAACACGACTTCCCTTTGCCGACAACACATTCGATCGCATTGTTACATCGGAAGTACTTGAACACATTCATGCCGATACGGCGGCAATTGCCGAGTTGTACCGTGTTCTCAAGCCAGGTGGAATACTCGGCGTCACCGTTCCTACTTGGTGGCCAGAGAAAATCAACTGGATGCTTTCTGATGAGTACTACGCACCAAAATCGGTGGGTGGCCATGTTCGTATTTACAGCGCTACAGAGTTGAAGGCGAAACTGCGCACAGCCGGACTCACCATTAAGAGTCAACATCATGCTCACGCACTGCATAGCCCCTATTGGTGGTTGCGCTGTGCTGTTGGGCCACGCAACGAAGAGCACAAAGCTGTTCAGGCATATAAGAAATTCCTCGAGTGGGACATCATGAAACGGCCGGTGTCTACCAAGTACGCAGAGCGCATTCTGAGCCCCATTCTCGGGAAAAGCTATGTGGTGTACTCCCAAAAGTCCCACGAGCATGCGCGGGCAATATGAATCACACCATCAATATTCCCGGTGTCATTTCACATGACGAACTCGCACTCACTGCAGAGTCAATTGCTCGTCTTCAACTGCCGAGCGGAATGATTCCGTGGAATGCCGGCGGGCACTGCGACCCATGGAACCATGTGGAAACAGCAATGGCACTCGACACCCTCGGGCTGCATCACGAGGCGCGCCGTGCGTATGAATGGCTTGCCGATGTGCAACGCAGCGATGGCTCGTGGCACAACTATTACCACTCCGATGGGAGTGTGAAAGAAGCAAAACTCGATACCAACGTGTGTGCGTATATGGCTGCCGGACTCTGGCATCACTGGCTCTGCACTGGCGACAAAAAGACTTTGCACTCACTTTGGCCAACAGCAAAAGCCGCGTTGCAGTGGGTGCTGTCCATGCGGCGCCCCGATGGAACAATTCTGTGGGCAAAAGAAGTTGATGAGTCCCCGTGGGACTACGCACTTCTCACTGGCTCGTGTTCTATCCGACACTCCCTGCGCTGTGGTGCGATGGTTGCTGCACTTCTCGACGACCACGCCGATGTTTATCTTCGTGCTGCCGACACCATCGACGATGTAGTGCGCACCGAC
>JAURNB010000218.1 GCA_030830415.1 Acidimicrobiales bacterium
AATTGCTGAATCAAAGTCGAAGAACGACCGTGGCATTGTGACGGTGGAAACCAAAGGCTTCAACCAAGATGGCAAGGAAGTGTGTTACTTCCGTCGTCGCGTCATGGTGTGGAAGCGCGCAAATGCGCCAGAGCGCACGCGGCCTTACGACGTCAATGCTGCTTGGAACGCATAAACAACGTTCCTGAACTTCTCTTGCAGTGGGGGCTTCCTCAACTGCGCAATATGCCATGGCGTGAAACACAAGACCCATGGCACGTGTTGGTGTCTGAAGTAATGCTTCAGCAGACACATGTGCCACGAGTGCTTCCACGCTTTGAACGTTTCATTTCGCTCTTTCCCACTCCTCGTGCATGTGCTGCTGCATCGTTAGCCGACATGCTTGTGGAATGGCAGGGGATGGGTTACCCCAGGCGTTGTAAAAACTTGCAACTAGCGGCACAAATGATGGTGGAGCGCTTTAACGGGGAAGTGCCGAACACATTGAATGAACTCCTCGAACTTCCTGGAGTGGGGCCATACACCGCGCGAGCTGTTTTGACTTTTGCTTTCGATGCAGATGTTGCTGTGGTCGACACCAACGTTGCACGAGTGTTGGCGCGCATTTCAGGCAAAGTATTAAACGCCCGTGCGTCACAAGAACTTGCCGATGAGTGGTTGCCCATAGGTTTCTCGCGTGATTGGAACCAGGTGATGATGGACTTTGGGGCAACGGTGTGCACGGCGCGCAAAGCGCATTGTGAGGTGTGCCCTGTGCTTGCTCAATGCGTTTGGAAAGGTGGTGCAAACGGCGAAGTTGACCCAGCAAAGGCCTCGGCGTTTACCAGTAAGCCGCAGGCGAAGTTTGCCGGCTCAGATCGTCAGGCGCGCGGAAAATTAATGAAGGCACTCACAGTGGGTGCAGTTGCACCTGAACGACTCGCTGAAGTGATGGAAATAACAGATGTTGATCGAGCCGTGCGACTAGCGCAAGCACTGGTGAAGGAAGGTCTCGTTGAGTACTCCACAACGGGGTACCGCATGCCTTCAGCTATGCAAACAATTAAGCAGAAGTGATTTTGCGCAGAATTTCCGGAAAGGAAAGTTCGGCAAGTTCACGCATTTCATCGTCGGTGCGGTCTTGAATGGGGTGACCCACAAAGACGCGTGCAATGTCGGGGAATCCGAGTGCTTCTGCTTGTGCAGCTGCAGCATTAATGAACTCACTTGAGGCAACAAAGAGCGAAGGCACTCCACGAAGTTCTAAGTCTGCGATGTCGTGCACACTGCACGACGTACAACTGCCTCAATCGGCTAGTGCTTCGATGACCACGTTGCACTGAATTGATATTTCATGGCGTAGGTCGGGGGGAGCAGGTTTGGTGAAGGTGGGTTTGCGAAAGCGCAAGACCTTTGCGCCTTCTGCAATAAAAAGTTCTTCTAGGCGGTTGAGGTAAACATCACCGCGTGCCTTCACGATGTCGAGCAAACCAACAGTGAGCCCTTTCACCGATGCGGGGCGCGTGAGTTGCTCGCGTTGCGCGGGCCGTGACTCATTGGTGGGGTCGAGAAGTATGGGCACGCTCATAGTTGACAGTCTGTCATGAAAGGACGGGTCGTGTCACAGGTGTACTGCCCATGGCGCCGTTGGCCCATCCGCCGATAATTGAAGAAAAGAGCCCCGCTCCGCCACCCGCATGGGCCAGAAGGATTCCACCAGGCTTGAATTTTGGCACGATGCGGTCGGCGAACTTGGCGGGCAAACCTTCGGCCATGTCGAGAGCGCCCTTCACGAGCTCGGTACCGGGAATGTTGAGGCGCGCATACAGTTCGCTCAAAATCTTTTCGCGATCCCATCCGGCTTCGGCATATACGCGTGAATGGTCGGGGCTCACCACAAGAATCGCATCGAAGGAAAGCACCGACTTGGGGTGATGTGTCGCGCGTAGGCACGCAGCAAAAGAATTGGTGAGTTGCTCTGGCGTACGGGCAGCTTGGTCTACAACACAGCGCGGGCCTTCTCCGGCAAACACCGTGACGGCATTTTGCAGAGGGGCAATACCGCGCTCTTGGGCCAAGGTTCCAAATGGTGAGCCTGCTTCGTCTTCGGCAAAACAGAAGCTGAGCTTTCCGGGGTTGCCATGTGTGGCTCGGTCTACTTCGCCGGGCTTACCGCCACCCACATTGCGAATGGTGAGTTGCACAGCACGACCAATGGTGAGGTTCGCGCGATTGCCTTGACCAAACACGTTGACGCCGCTGTTCATGCCAATTGCTTTGGTGCCCGGGCCATTGCAAATAATGACGGGACCAACAGGCATAGTGGTAGCAAGCACTCCGTGCATGTTGAATTCGTCGTTACACACCGCTTCGAGTGCAGTGATAATCCAAGGTAAGTATTCAGGAAGTGCACCAGCCATCACTGCGTTAATTGCAATTTTTTCGACAGTGAGCTCAACCAAGTTCGGCGGCGCAATGGCAACTACGTCTTGTGGGCTGCGCGTAGTGCCGGTGAGCATGCGTAACACGCGTTCAGGTGTGGGCGGAATAACAGGCAAGCCGTCGGTCCAGCCGCGGGTGAACATCGACTCGAATTCATCTTCGGCACTAGCGAGTTCAACGTGTCGAGAATGCAATGTGGAACTGGTGAAGCGCACGCGCAGTTCATCTTCCAAGTTGGGGTCAACACTGAGCGAGCCGCAACCTGGTCGCATGACGGGAAGATCTGCACCAAGGTCTGTAATGCCCGTGAATTTTTGCCATGCGTCTTTGCTCCAGCCAAAGGTGCGTTCTACCTCTTCGCCATTTTCGATGCGCAGCAACGTGGGTACGGTTTCAATGTCGTAATGCCACGACACCGACAGGTCTTTGTCGTGAATTGCGGAAACAGATGCAGGAAACGTTGGATCGTCTTGTGTGTACACCGTGAGGGGAGTGCCACTCGCTGCAATGTTGGCAAACAATGGGTCAACCATGACGCACGTTGCACATTCGCGCTTCACAATTGCTACAAGGCCGTCAGGGAGTTGAGGTTTCATGAGGTGATCCAATCTGCGATGCGAGCACCAACAACTTGTGGTTGTTCAAGTTGTAAAAAGTGCCCGGCGTTTTTCACTATTTCATAGACAACATTGTTTCCCGACATGCTGCGCGATGATTCCATTACATCAACACCAATGCAGCCATCGTTCTCGCCATGCATATAAAGAAGTGGTTGTACCGGAACTTCACCACCCATGCGCGATTGCAATTCGCCGTATGCGGGGTTTTTGTACCCGTCGCCCAAAGCTGCACGGTAGTAGCCAAGTGCAGCCGACAAGTTCTCTGGAGTGCTTAATGCATCTTTCACATGTTGCGCAGCGTTGCCAGAATCAAAAGTGGGTGACCAGTCGGCCCAAATTTTGTCGATGAACGCGTAGTTGTTTGCTGCCACAACAATGTCGGACAAACCGTGTTGAAAAAAGAACATGTACCAACTTTTTCGTACCTGATCTAAGTTGCTCAGAAAAGCTAGGCCAAGTGCTGGCCCAGGTGGCACCGCCATGCCCACGACTTTCTTCCATCGCTCGGGTGCAAGCAACGCTGCGCCGTAAGTTGCTGGAGCACCCCAGTCGTGGCCAATGATGACTGCATCGTCTGAACCGCCGAGTGCTTCGTGCAGCGCAACAGCATCGTGTGCAAGCGCGGCAGTTTGGTAACAACCATCGGAAGCAAGTGATGTGGGAGCGTAACCACGCATCATTGGCGCTACGGCAGTGAAGCCTGCATCGGCGATGTAGTTCATAGTGGGGATCCATGAGTGGGCTGTGTCGGGGAAGCCGTGTAGGCAAAGGGCTAACGGGCCACTGCCTTGGGTGAGGTAGAGGAAGTCGATGCCGTTTGCGGAGACTTCTTGCATGCGTGGTGTGTTATTGCCCATACGTGAACGGTAGTCGCTGCGCGAGGCCTTGCGACCAACGTCACGCTCGTCAACATTTACACCTTTGCGTAAAGAGGCGTAGCGTCATCACTTATGCGGGGGCACGACACTGGTTCTGAGACGACGTTCTCGGTCACATTTCATGGCGTTCGTGGCTCAACACCTTGCCATGGCGACGACATTATGCGCTATGGCGGCAACACCTCGTGTGTCTCGGTGCTCTCATCTGGAAGCCAGCCCATCTTGTTTGATCTCGGAACGGGACTTCGCTATTTCGGCAAGGAATGTCTCACACGCGATACCAAGTTCGTTGGCACCTGCCTCTTAACGCATTCGCACTTCGACCATACGCAGGGACTTCCGTTTTTTGCACCTTTGTTAAATGATGAAACAGTTCTCACTGTGCGCGGACCAGTGCAAGACGACGGCATGTCGTTGAAAGCAGTGTTCGACAAATTGGTTAGCCCTCCTCTTTTTCCTGTGGGTTTGTCTCACATTCCCGGAACTATTTCTTTTGTCGATACTTCAAATTCAGATTTCATGATCGACGATGTTCATGTGAAGGCTCGCTCCATTCCTCATGTTGGTGCAACGCTCGGTTTTCGCATTGAACTCAATGGCAAATCAATTGCCTACTTGTCTGACCATCAGCAACCCACCGATGGCTCACATGGCATTAGCGATGGAGCACGTGAATTGGTGGAAGGTGCAGACCTTCTCATTCATGATTCACAATTCACGCCGCAAGAGTTCGCAGTGAAATCAACCTGGGGACACTGCACGGCAGAATACGCAGTGTGGGTGGCAACCACTCATGGGGTGAAAAACTTGGCGCTCTTTCATCACGACCCGTCACGTTCTGATGACGCTCTCGATGCCTCGGCTGCTTGTTTGGCAGCTATTGGCAAGGCCGCTGGATGCAATGTATTCGTTGCTTCTGAGGGCTTGAACTTTCGTTTGTAGATCTTTGCCTCGGCAAAATTGTTACGATGTTGCCGTGACTGCATTTGATTCTCGACAATTCCGTGATGTTCTTGGCCATGTTCCCACCAGTGTTGTTGTAGTCGCCGGAATTGATTCCGCTGGCGCGCCGCAGGGAATCACCATTGGCTCATTTGTCTCGGTATCGCTTGAACCACCTTTGGTCGGCTTTCTTCCTGGCACGCAGTCAAAAACATGGAACTCGCTGAAAGGCACAGGAAAGTTCTGCGTCAATGTGTTGGCAGAGAACCAAGCCGATGTGTGCTGGCGATTCGCAAAAGAGTCTGACGATCGCTTTGCTGGAATTGAATGGGCTCCTTCGCTCAATGGGGCACCAGCAATTGTGGGGTCACTTGCCCATATCGACTGCGATCTGCACTCCGATGCCCTCTACGGCGATCACTACTTCGTTGTGGGGCAAGTAACGCATCTCAACACTCCAGCGGGTGCTTCGCCACATGCCATGGCGTTTTACCGGGGCAAAGTTGTAGAGGTTGCATTCCCCGAGTGAATGCACTGCGCGTGCTCGTGAGCGTGGCTCTTGGCCTCATGTTCGTATGGGCTGGTGTGAGCAAACTTGCTCAGGGGAAAGAGTGGAGCATTGCCAGCACCCCGTTTTTTACTGGTCGCACATTTATTGATTCTGCGGTGAAATGGGCATTGCCCTGGTGTGAAGTAGTGCTGGGGGCTTTACTCATTGCACAAGTTGCACCTCTTGCAACAGGAGTTGCTGCGTGCGTATTGCTCGTTGGTTTTACGGTGCGCATTGTTCAATTGTTGCGCCGTGGCGAGCGACCAGCGTGTAGATGCTTTGGTGCCGTGTCGCGTGCTCCGCTATCGATGAACCACGTGTGGAGAAACGTGGTTTTTCTTATTTTAAGTGTGTTGGTAGTTGTTGCAGCATGAATGCAATGGTGTGTGCTTCGTCGCGCCAATGTTCGTAACGCCCTGACGGCCCACCATGGCCAGCACCCATCTCACAACGAAAAAAGATATCGCTCGTGTTGTTTTGCATCGACCGTAATTTGGCAACCCACTTGGCGGGTTCGTGGTAACTGACGCGAGGGTCATTCAACCCCGCTGTTACGTATAGCGGTGGGTACATTTTGTCTTCAACATTGTCGTATGGCGAATACGACAACATGTAAGAAGCCCAGGGCTCACTGCGCGGGTCACCCCATTCTTCCCATTCGGTCACAGTGAGTGGAAGTGTGGGGTCACTCATGGTGCTCACGACATCGACAAATGGAACAGCAGCAACCGCCGCCCCAAACACTTGAGGTGCCATGTTGATGCATGCACCAACAAGTAGGCCGCCTGCACTGCCTCCGTACAGGGCAATACCGCCTGTACGTGCCCACTTATTTGCAACTAAATGCTCGGCACTTGCAATGGTGTCAAGAAAGGTGTTGCGCTTCGTAAGCAATTGTCCACCGAGGTACCAGCGTCGGCCCATTTCGCCGCCTCCGCGTGGGTGAGCAATGGCCCATACCCAACCTCTATCGAGAAGCGAAAAGCGTGTGACAGAGAAACGTGGGGCAATGGAGATTTCGTAGCTTCCATAACCATAGAGAACTGCCGGTGCGGAACCATCTTGAAGTGTGTTGCGATGGCGAACGATGTCGACGGGAACGCGCATTCCGTCGTGTGAGGTTGCCCACTCACGTGTAGCCACGTACTGCGACAAATCGACATTCGGAACAACGGTTTGTTTCAGAGTGAGTAATGACTGTTTCACAACGTCGTACTCAGCAACTGTATTTGGCGCAATGAGCGACTGATATTGAATGCGCAGAGTCTGTGTGGTCCATTCCGGATTGCTATCGAGTTCAACATCGTGTGGCTCGGTGAGCACAGAAATGACATGTTGTGAAGAGTCGGGAAAAACGAGGCGAATATGAGGTTGCGCATCTTGCCATTCGTACACAACGAGGAACTTTTGAAACGTGTCGATGTCGGCAATGCGCCGCCCAGAAATGTGTTCAATGAGTATTGACCAGTTGCTGGGGTTGTTGTGCGGTGCGGTATGCACACAGAAATCTTCGGCGTCGAGGTTGGTGAGTACAACAAACGAACTTCCCCAATCGTCAATGCTGTATTCAAGGCCTTCTTCGCGAGGGCGCGCACACATTGGCGAGGTCAGCGGGTTGTGCGCGTCGATGACATGGGCCTCACTCGTGGTGCGGCACGATGATTCAATGATGATGTAGTTGCCGGAACGGGTGAGCCCAAGACCCACAAAAAAGCGTTCATCGAGGTCTTCGTACACCAGTTCATCGGAGCTTTGAGGTTTGCCCATCTGGTGGCGCATGACGCGAAAGGGTCGCAAGGCCTCATCGTTCACTACATAAAACAGATATTCGTTATTGGCGCTAAAGGCGGTGCCACCATACGACGTGTAGTGCAAGATGTCGGGAAGATCTGTGCCGTCAGCAAGGTTGCGGATGCGCATGGTGTATTGCTCGCTGCCATCGGTGTCGTACGACCACGCCAAGAGCGCATGGTCGGAACTCATTTCCGCTACACCGAGCGAAAAGTATTCTTCGTCTCCTGCTTCTATGTTTTCATCGAGAATGATGTGCTCTCCGGCGGTCTCTTTGGAGAGCCCACGGCAGTGCACGCCATATGCAAGTCCTTCAATTGTTTTGGAGACATACCACCACGGGCCATGCTGGGTAGGTACCGACATATCGGTTTCTTGAACACGACTTTTGATTTCCTCAAAGAGAGTGTTAATGCTGGGCTCGCACTGTGTAAACCAGTGGTTTGCATATGCATTTTCTTCGTTGAGATAGGCAATGGTGTTGGGGTCATTTTTGTTGCGCAACCAAGCCCAAGGGTCGTGAATATTGCCAGTGGGGCGTTCCCAAATGTGTTCCTGGCGCGGGGCAATGGGTGCGTTGAGTTTCACATCATCAGGGTAGAGCGTTACATGTGTATTACGTGTAGTTTCTCTCCTCGTGCACGTGTGGATCGACCAAGACCTTTGTACTGGTGATGGGCTGTGCGTCGACCACTGTCCAGATGTCTTCGTGCAACTAGAAGATGGTATTGCTTATGTTGCCGAAGAGTCGCGTCCACTCAATGACCCTGGTAGTGGTGGAAGCTTGGCGTGGGTGCCACTGAAACATCACCAACTTGTCGTGGAGTCGGCCGAGATGTGC
>JAURNB010000219.1 GCA_030830415.1 Acidimicrobiales bacterium
GCGCATGGCGCTCGGCGACTGAATTGGGCGCTTCCATTTTCTCATCGGCGATGATGTCGACCCAGGCTCCCCCGTCGCCATCGTCGCCCAGTGGCGTGTCGAGGCTGACGGTGCCAAAGGCGTACTGCATGAGCTCGAGCACCTTTTCCACTTCAAGCCCGCACCGGTGAGCCACCTCTTCGGGGCTGGGGTCGCGTTCAAGTTCGGCCGTCAACTCGCGCTCGGTGCGCTGCACGCGATTGACGAGTTCCATCATGTGGGTGGGAATGCGAATGTTGCGGCCCTGGTCGGCCATTGCCCGCGTCATTGCCTGACGGATCCACCAGGTGGCATAGGTAGAAAACTTAAAACCTTTTTCGTAGTCGTACTTGTCGACCGCGCGCATGAGGCCGATGTTTCCTTCTTGCACGAGGTCGGCGAGCTGCAGATCTTTACCATCGTAACGACGCGCAATGGAAACAACTAAACGTAAGTTGGCTTGCACCATTTGTGTTTTTGCTGCTTGGCCTTCTTGTGCGGCACGACGCAGTGTTCGTTTCTCACTTGCTTCAATGGGCTGATCGCCAGTGAGACGTTCAACAGCAACTTGACCTTCTTTGATGAGTTTTCCTAAACGACGCTCATCGTCAGACGTGAGCAATGTGTGCTGACCTATTTCATTGAGGTACAAACGCATTGCATCGGAGCCACGTTCAGTTACTGCCACGCCTCTAGCCTAGATTCATTCTGTGACATGATTTACCGCCCGCTCGCTCACCCATGCCAAGAGGAACGCGGCAGCATTTTCGCTCGCATGACGGTCGTCGAGGAGTTCGAGTTGCAGACGTGCGTCGCGATCGGACAACAAGGTTTCTGGGTCGGTCACACCCCGATGGCCGGCGAGTTCCCGACGCACCGCAGCCGCAAGCAGGTTCATTGCTTCTCTGCGCCCATCGGCTTCAATATCGGCCACTGCAGCCCGCTCAAGCACCTCTCGGGCCTCAGGATCGGCTAGTTGCAAGGCTTGTTCCAAGTTTCCACTGCTCTCGGCGAGCGAGAGAAAGGCCCGGCGCATGATGTCGGTAGGAAAAAGCGCTTCAACGAGCCACGGTGCGATGGAGTCCCATTCGTGCAAGAGGGTGGCAACGGCAACGAACTCGGCGTTTTCCCGTGCCGAGCGCTGCTGGTCGACGGGGGTGAAAGAAACATTGCGACTACGCGTTTCCACCCGCTTCACCACGTCGGCAATAGGAAGACCCGTATGGCTTGCCACTTGACCAGCGTAAATTTTGCGCACGTTGATGTCGGGGTGTTCGTTAATAACGCTCACTGCTTTTTCGGCAGTTTTCGCACGATCTTCTGGGGTGCGAATAGAACTGGCATCGAGCACGCGCTGTAAACGAAAGCCAAGGAACGGCTGTGCGTTGTCGATGGCATCGCGTAGTGCATCGGGGTCGGTGAGCGACAGTTCACCGGGGTCTTTTCCGGCAGGGAAATGCGCAACGCTGACGCTGACTGAGTACTTCGACTCCCATTCATAAAACCGCTCGGCGGCACCCTGACCCGCAGCATCGGCGTCGAAGGCCAGAACAACGCGATTCGCAAAGCGTTTCAAAATGCGCACGTGCTCTTCGGTGAGTGCGGTTCCACATGTTGCCACCGCACGCGCGATGCCGGCGCGATGAAAACCAATGACGTCGGTATAGCCCTCGCAAATGACCACTTGGTCGCTCGCCACAATGTCGGACTTTGCCCAGTTCAACCCATACAACGTGCGTGACTTGGAATAGATGGGGGTTTCTGGTGAGTTCTTGTATTTCGCAGGGTCGGTGCTCCCCGGCATGATGCGCCCACCGAATGCAAGTACGTCGCCAGTGTCGGAAAAGATGGGAAACAAAATACGAGCGCGAAAAGCGTCTTGCATTTTGCCGCGTTTGTTGGTGAACGCGAGTCCTGTTTCGCGCAGATCTTCTGCAGATGCCTGTTTGCCTTGCGATAAACCCACGCTGAGTGCATCCCAGTCGTCTGGAGCCCAGCCAATGCGGAACTGGCGCGCAATATCGCCAGCCAACCCACGCGCGCGCAAGTAGTCGCGAGCTTCACGCGCATCGGGGCTATTCAACAAACGTTCGTGGTACCACGTTGCCGCGTTGTCCATCACAGCCACAAGCTTTTTGCGGCGCTGACGATCTTTTGACTCAGTACCCGAGGTGTAATTGAGCTGCATACCCACCTTGGCTGCAAGAGCTTCGACCGAACCAACAAAATCGACATGCTCCATGTCTTGTACAAATTTAAAAACATCACCCGACGCACCACAACCAAAGCAGCGATAGCGCCCTGCCTCTTCACGCCCCCTGACCGCGCCCGACTCCTCTGCATGGAATGGACACAGGCCCACCCAGTTGCGACCCACTCGGCGCAACGCAACCGAAGCTTGCACGATGTCGACAATGGACACGCGCTGACGCAGTGCCTCAATATCGTCATCGGAGATTGCCATATGCGAGAGGCTACTGCCTAGCCTTCGCCTGAATCTCCTCGAGTCTTTCTCACCGACCACAGCACCGACGCTGCGAGCACTCCGCCGATGACCGCGAGAGACACGTAAGTGGGAATATGGAACCACAAAGAGAGCGCCATTTTGACACCAACAAAAATAAGAATTGCTGCAATACCTTGCTCTAAGTATTCAAATCGATGACGAATGTCGGCAAGAACAAAATACAGCGCGCGTAAACCTAAAATCGCAAAGGCATTTGATGAAAAGGCGATGAATTGTTCATGGCTAATTGCCAACACAGCGGGTACTGAGTCGACCGCAAAAATCACATCGGTTAATTCAATGAGAACGAGAACTGCAAGTAGTGGGGTCGCCAAGCGGCGGCCATTGCGTTTGGTAATGAGCTTTTGACCATCGAGTTCGTCGGTGCTTGGAACAAAGCGATGAAATAGAGCCATCGGCCTGCTTTTCGAGGGGTCAAAATCGCTATCACCCTTGAAAAGTTGAGCCCCGGTGTACACCAAGAACGCACCGAAAAGCACCAAGGTGAAGTCGAATTTTTGAATGACGGCTACCCCAGCGAAAATAAAGGCAAAGCGCATTGCAAGTGCGCCAAATATTCCCCAGAACAAGA
>JAURNB010000220.1 GCA_030830415.1 Acidimicrobiales bacterium
CAACAACCGGCCCTGGCATGGCATACCCCACTGTTGACACTCGTCCGGCAATGCGCGCTACCCCACCTTTGTGTGCCACCAACAGTGCGAGCAAAGTGCCAACAACAATTGCTACTACTGCTGCCGCTACCACTAACAAAAGAGTATTCCCCACGTGGTGCCACACTCCGCCAGCAACTGTGACTGCTTTACCTGCTTGCACCGTCTCCACTGACCAATCAACTAATCGCACAAGGGGAATTCCGACGGCAACAATGAGAACAGTGGCAACACTCGCCAAAACACCACTCGCAGCAATTGGCGACAACAAACGCGGCGACATGACCTTTTCTGATGTTCCACGAGCGCGACGACCTTTGCGATGCAGCAAGCGCTCAAATGTAATGAGCAGAATTGCCGCACCTGTGAGTGCGCTTGCCAATTCGGTTGCAGCACCAAGGTTTCCCGACCCAAACCAAACGCGCATCACACCATCTGCAAGCGTGCTCACGTTAAACAAACGAACAGTGCCAATGTCGGTCAGTGTCTCCATTGCCACTAGTGCCGCTCCCGCGGCAATTGCTGGTTGAGCTGCAGGCAATGCAATACGAAAGAAAACACCCCATGGTCCCATTCCTAAACTTCGCGCTGCGGCCAATGTGTCTGCACCTTGGTCGGCAAATGCAGCTCGCGCAGAAAGATACACGTAGGGGTACAAAGACAAAACGAGCACCACTGCACAGAGCCACAGTGAACGAACCCCACGAGCACCAACAACACCAGACAACGTGTCGAGCCACACGAAACCACCTACGTATCCGGGTATTGCCAGCGGAACCACAAGAAGCCAACCCATCAGGCGCCGACCAGGAAATTGAAATGCACTCACGAGCCATGCCAATGACGTGCCAAGAACAATTGACCCGCCCACCACTGCAACTAACAAAACAAACGTTGACGAAATCATTCCTGGCAGTCGTGTACGCCACAACTCTGCCCACACTTCACCAGAAGGGTCAACAAGCGACCATGCCAAAACCAAAATGGGAGACGCGACAAGAACAACGATTCCGAGAATCGCCGTCCAACTAAATACGTCAACCAATCGTCGTTGCATGGAATATCTACAGCAAGCTTTTATTCGTAACGAGCTGCCGACAACAACTCAACAGCTTGCGCATTGAGCCCACCGAGATCTCGTACCGATTTTGTGTCGGCCTTGAATGAACCAAAGCCAGCAAGAACCTCTGCAGGTTCAACCCGCGAGTCTGCAGGGAATTCGTTGTTTGCATCGCTGAACAACTTCTGCCCCTGCGATGCCAACCATTCCAATAACACAACAGCATTCTCACGATTCGGGGCATTTGCAGTAACAGCTGCTGCACTGATGTTGAGATGAGCGCCACTTGTACTTTGGTCTGGCCACGTGAGCGCAACAGGGAATGCCGCATCTTCCGTCAAGAGTCGACCCAAGTAATAGCTGTTTGCCAGCGCAACATCGCAGTCGCCTGCAACAACAGCTTTGAGAATGTCGGTGTCTGAGTTGATGTACAACGGATTATTCGCAACCCAAGAATCAACAATCTTGCGTGCTTCGTTAGCACCAACGTTGTTAATGAGACCAGCAACAAGTGATTGCGTATACGGGTGCGTACTTGGGCGCAAGCATAGTTTGTCTTTCCACTGAGGGTCACCCAGCTCGGCATAGGTCTGTGGAGCATTCGGCACTCGCTCTGGCGACGTCATAATGACTCGAAGACGACGACTCAGAGCAAACCAAGAACGATCTTGCGCACGCAGCTCTTCTGGAATGGACTCTGCAAGAACATCACTGTCGACTGGCGAGAGCAAATTCGCAGTAGCGGCGAGTGCGATATTTGCTGCATCAGATGTCATCAAAAGATCTGCGGGAGTATTCGCCCCTTCTGCTTCTAAACGAGCACGCAACTCTGGGTCGCTACCCGTTGTGAAACGAACTTCAATTCCTGTCTCGGCGGTGAACTTCTCGAACACTGGCTCAATGCCGTAGTGCCGACCGGTATAAACGGTCACAAGCCCTTCGCTCTGGTCGCCCTCACTGGAAGCGTCGCTGCTTCCACCGCAGGCAGCCAGACCAGTCAATGTCACCACGACCGCAGTAACTGCTCCGAACAACTTGAAATGCTGTGTTGGTTTGCGCATTAGGCAACCCTAACAATTACTAGAAGTCATTCCTACATCAAGCCCCGAAAAACCCGAGCAGGTCAGATCTACCCTGAATATCTCAACCAAGAGGCGACCCAGTTGCTCTCACCGACTAATTTCTCTACATGGAATGGATGTCTGACCCCACAGCATGGAGTGCCCTAGCAGCGCTCCTCACACTCGAAATTGTTCTTGGAGTCGACAACGTCGTCTTCATTTCCATCCTTGCGTCAAAGCTCCCCGCCGAAGACCAAGACAGGGCCCGCAAAATTGGCCTCCTTGCCGCCGGTGGCATGCGCGTCGTATTACTCCTCGCCGTTGGCTGGGTCATTTCGCTGAAGAAGGAACTCTTCTCCATCGGCTCCATCGGGTTCAGCGGCAAAGAACTCATCTTGTTGGCAGGTGGAATATTCCTTATTTACAAAGCAACAAAAGAAATCCATCACAAACTCGAAGGCGATGAAGGCCAGACTTCAGCCAAGGTTGCCCCTACCGTTGCCGCAGTCATTGGCCAAGTACTCATTCTCGACCTCGTCTTTTCAATCGACTCAGTTATCACTGCAGTCGGCATGACCACATACGTTCCTGTCATGGTCATCGCCATCATGGCCGCTGTGGGAATCATGCTGCTTGCTTCAAAGGCCATCTACACATTTGTTAACGCTCACCCATCGGTGAAAATGCTCGCGTTGGCATTCCTTCTTCTCATCGGCACCACACTCATTGCCGAAGGCTTCGGACAAAAAATTCCGAAGGGCTACATTTACGCGTCAATGGCATTCTCGGTCTTCGTTGAAGCGCTCAACATTCGCGTGCGCAAGAAAAAGCACGTCGAGCCTTTGCACTTGCGCGAACCAATCATTGAAAGCAACTAACGCTGTAAAAACTGCGGCTCACAATAAATGAGCTATTCAAAGAAGTTTTGGAGTTGATGTTCAGGTAACGGGCGCAAGCGCGGGTAATACGGGTGACGTAGCGGGTCGCCTGGCTTTAAGACCAACTCCAGACCCGGCGTACGCGGAACTGTTGGACGACTTTTTGGTCGTTCATCAAAGACAACGTCCTCACCAAACACACGCACCGACAAGGTTCGCCGGCGACGCCCCTCAGATGTTGGCCCACCACCGTGCAATACGCCTGGGTGGAATATAACTACGTCTCCTGGGGTGATGTCCCACGAGCGAATATCCCACTGTGAGCGGTTGGCTTCGATATCGGGAAGCCTCGGGAAACCCTCTCCGTAGAACGGCAGGGTGGGATCTTCTGCCGCACGCGGCGGGTCGAACCCGTCGTACAGCGTTTCACGATGCGAACCCGCAATATATTCAAGACATTCATGTTGAGGAACTGGGTCAATGGTGATCCACATTGACGCCAGTTGCGTTCCGGCCACAGGCCAATACGTGAGATCTTGATGCCATGGGGTGCGGCGGCAGTTACCGCCATCTTTGACAAAAACATGGTCGAACAAGAGCCACACTCGTGGTGAATCGATGAATGTTCCGAGAATATCGGCGATCGGTGAATCGTAAGTGAGCCGTTGAAATTCAGGAGTGAACTCCCAGTTGCGCACAGTGTCAATAAACTGTCCTTCGTCGCCTGCAAAAAAAGTTTGCTTGCGCGTGGAGTTATTTAAGACTCGAGTGATGCCCATCTCAATTAATTGCAACCACAATGGATGCAACAACTGGTCTATGAACACCACGCCATCGCGCTTGTACTGCTGCACCAACTCGGGCGTGACTCGCTCTTGCCACTTCACTTCCTCAATAGCCATGAGTTCATAATGTCATGGGTGCTACGACAACTCACCGTTGCACCGTC
>JAURNB010000221.1 GCA_030830415.1 Acidimicrobiales bacterium
CCGTCGATGCGGTGGTGTTCGCAACGGGGTTTGATGCCATGACCGGTGCCCTCAACAAAATTGATATCACAGGTCGCAACGGTCAAACCCTGCGCGACGCGTGGTCGGCTGGGCCGGTCAACTTTCTTGGTTTGGGTGTCAACGGTTTTCCAAATCTCTTCACCATTACCGGGCCTGGCAGCCCGTCCGTGCTCACCAACATGTTGGTATCGATACAGCACCACGTGGAGTGGATCACCGAATGCTTTTCATATCTGCGCAAACAGCAACACAAGACGATTGAGGTCACGCAAGGCGCACAAGAGGCATGGGTGAAACACGTCAACTCGGTCGCCGGCGCGACGCTGTATCAGTCATGCAATTCGTGGTACCTCGGTGCAAATGTCCCCGGAAAACCGCGTCTTTTCATGCCGCTGCCTGGGTTTCCGAGTTATGTCGAAAAGTGCTCACAGGTGGCCGCAACGAACTATGAGGGATTTTCACTCAATCGGTAGTGTCGCATCATGACCATCGCTGAGCGGCCGTCGCCCAATCCATTTCTGGCAGGCAATCTCGCACCGGTGCAGGAAGAGGTCACTATTACCGATCTTGCAGTGACAGGCACCATCCCCACTGAATTGCACGGTCGCTACCTGCGCAACGGACCGAACCCGATTGGGGCCGTCAACGAGGCGAAGTACCACTGGTTCACGGGTCACGGCATGGTGCATGGCATTCGGCTGCGTGACGGCAAGGCCGAGTGGTACCGAAACCGTTGGGTGCGCAACCCAGAGGTATCGCGTGCGCTGAACGAGGAAGCCAAACCTTCTGACTGGCCGGCGAAGCATCCGACGTTTGCAGCGAACACGAATGTGATTGGCCACGCAGGAAAGACCTTCGCAATCGTGGAGGCTGGTTCACCTCCCGTTGAATTGTCCTATGACTTGGAAACGGTGAAGATTTCCAATCTCGACGGCACCTTGCCGCATGCTTTTTCCGCGCACCCCAAGCACGACCCACAAACAGGTGAAATGCATGTGATGGCGTACTACTGGGGGTGGGGCAACAAGGTGCAATACCTGGTGGTCGGCGTCGATGGTCGCGTGCGTCGCACAGTTGACATCGACACGCAGGGTGGACCCATGTTGCACGATCTCGCCATCACCGAAAAATATGCGCTGGTGTTTGACTTGCCGTGCGTCTTCAATCTTGATGCGGCCATGAAGGGTGCGGGTCTGCCCTACTACTGGGACCACGATTACAACGCACGTATCGGTTTCTTGCCGCGTACCAACGAAAAAGCCACGAGCGCCGACGTGAAGTGGGTATCGATTGACCCGTGTTACTTCTTCCACCCGATGAACGCCTACGACGACGGTGACGAAGTCGTGCTGGATGCAGCACGACACCCGAAGATGTTCGACCGTGAGCGTCGCGGCCCGGGTGAAGGGGATCCAACGCTCACTCGCTGGCGCCTCAACCCGCTGACCGGTGCTTCACACGAAGCATGCCTCAGCGACCGTCCACAAGAGTTCCCCCGAATTCGTGAGTCGCTCATCGGTCACTCGTATCGATTCGGGTATTGCGCTGGCATCGGTAAGGATTTCGCACAAGACACGCTGACGAAAATCGACCATGTTTCTGGAGCCGTCGTGGCACGCAAGGACCAGCCACGATTCGGATACGGCGAGCCCGTATTCATCCCGCGTTCACAACACGGCGCCGAAGACGATGGATGGGTGATGGCACTGCGACACGACACCACCACCGATACTTCCGACTTGGCACTCTTTGATGCCACAGCCCTCGATGCCGATCCAGTCGCCGTTGTGCACCTGCCCGTGCGTGTGCCGAACGGCTTTCACGGCAACTGGATTTCTGATAGCGCCTGAGATACCCGATATATCGGCGGGCTGAAGCAACCCCAAAAATTCACGATGTGGACAGTGGGCTGCTTGGTTTGAGCCTGAAACTGATGTTATAGTCAGGGGAACTTCACAGGGAGACGTACATGTCCAAACAGCACTTAATCGCCGCTGCCGCAATCAGTTCTGCTCTATTGCTTGGTGGCTGCTCTTCGTCATCTCAAACGGATCTCGATGACCAGCCTGGCACGACGGTTGCTCGCACAAAGAACGCCGCACTTACCTGGACGACAACTACCGCTGTCGCACCTCGCCCAAAACTCGGTTCAACGCCGCAGCCTGGAATAATGCCGACAACTACCGCTGTCGCACCTCCCCCAAAACTCGGTTCAACGCCGCAGCCTGGAATAATGCCGACAACTACCGTGGCACCATTAACGTCTTCCACCGCCCCAAAGCCGTAAATACTGCAAGGTCTTGATCACCTTTTGACCACTGGCTGTATCAAACATCCGCATTTACGGATTGGAATCCTCATTGTTGCCTTCAACGCAGAATCCACTCTTTCTCAGGTTCTTGATCGAATACCTCACGCATTTGTTTCGGATGTAGCGGCAGTTCTCATCTGCGACGACGCAAGCAACGACAACACCTACGCGACCGCTGTGTCCTGTAAGCAAGATTATCCTCAGTTGCCAATCCACATTCTTCGCCAAGTAAGTCGGCGAGGTTACGGGGGAAACCAAAAAACTGGCTACGCATGGGCCGAAAAACTGGGCTTAGATGCTGTGATATTGCTTCATGCCGATGCTCAGTACGCACCAGAGTTATTGCCAGAAATCATCGCGCCGATTGTGTCTGGCACCGCAGATGCAGTGTTTGGTTCTCGTATGATGATCAGCGGTGCCGCGCGACTGGGCGGAATGCCACGACACAAATATTTTGGTAACAGGATTCTCACTTTTTTGCAGAATGCACTGGCCGGAGTGAGCCTCTCCGAGTGGCACAGCGGCTATCGGGCATACTCAATGCAAGCCCTCAAACGGCTCGGTGTTCAGAACAATTCAGATGACTTTGACTTTGATACTCAAATCATTCTCCAGCTCATCAAATCCGAGGCTCGAATTAAAGAAATCGCTATTCCTACTTATTACGGTGATGAGATCAGCCATGTGAACGGTGTGAAGTATGCATTTCAGGTTTTGCGCGAGACCTTTCACTTTCGCATTAGCCAGATGGGTTTTGGCAGGAGCAGATATCGCCCAGAGTGTGTCACATACTCAATAAAAAATTTCAGCGACTCCTCTCATGCATTGATTCTTCAAGCACTTAGCCAACGCTCAGCCCTACGCATCCTTGACCTGGGGTGCGCAGACGACTTTCTAGGTGCCAAGATTCGCGCACTTGGGCACACTGTAATTGGGATTGACGCCGCGGCAAGTCGTCATGGCGGTGAGCCGACAGACATCATCAGGGCTGATCTCGATAATGGTCTACCCATTTCGCTACGTGGATTATTTGACGTCGTCATCTGTGCAGATATTTTGGAGCATCTCAAAAACCCGGAGCGGACTCTCCAACAACTTCATCAGGCGATACCCATCAATGGAAAACTCATCGTGAGCATTCCAAACTTTGGACACTGGTACCCGCGTGTACGAAGCACCTTAGGAAGATTCGATTACGATCAAAAAGGCATCCTTGATTTCACCCATCTGCGATTTTTCACCAAACGTAGTTTTGAACAGATGGCCCTACGCACCGGATACGACGTGGTATTGCTCAACTGCACGAGTACGCCTCTTCGCCAGTTGTGGAGTGGCAAAGGAAAATTTCGTTCTATTGTTGTGAGCATATTGAGCACACTGGACAGAAATATAATCAAAATGCGTCCACAACTTTTTGCGTATCAATTCATTTACCAACTAACACCCCAGCGTGGTGCCAGACATTTAAACGACGTGACGGCACAATCCTGATTGCCCTAGCCACCCGACAGCGCCAGTGGATACCTCGTATATTGCTCTTCGCCTCGATCTCAGTTTGGATACTCACCGTGGCTCGTATGGTCGTAATTCGCCACAACAGCTTTAATACCTTCGATTTTGACTTGGGTATTCATGACCAGTCTTTATGGCTACTAGCGAACGGCAAGTGGTTCAACACGGTATGCGGGCTTCCGGTCTTTGGGCATCATGCATCACTTATGTATCTGCTGCTCGTTCCACTGATATGGATAGGTGCCGGCCCCAATCTGTGGAATCTTCTGCAAGTTGCCGCGCTGGGATTAGCGACGATTCCAGTTTTTTTGATTGCACGCAACCGGCTGCGGAGTGAGTATCTTGCATCGGCTTTCGGTATTGCCTGGCTACTTCTGCCCACAACTACGTACTTAGCCTGGGAAACCTTCCATCCGGAAACGATGGCGGTGCCATTCCTGCTTATGGCTTATCACTGCTGCACCTCCCGCGCGGATCTACTGGTTGCCACTCCGATTAGGCGAAATGTGATTCCAGTCTGTTGGGTGCTCAGCGCCATGCTCTGGAAAGAAGACGTGGCAGTTGCATTGATTGGTCTCGGGATTCTGCTTATATTTCGACGACAGCGATTGTTTGGGTCAATTTTGGTTGCTTCTGCCACTTCATATTTCGTCGTCGTCGGGCTCTGGTTGCTCCCACGATTGTCAGGTGGACTGACTGCTTACGGAATGCTTTACGGCGAACTCGGGAGTACTCCAAAGGAAATGATTCAGACAGCTCTCAACAATCCATCTCTCATTTTGGAACGGATGGTGGAAAATAATGCTCTCGGTTACTTTGCCCAAATTACTCAACCCCTAAGTTACCTTTCAGTGCTGGCGCCTCTCACCTTGCTGATGGGAACACCACAATTTTTCATTAATATTCTAACTAATAACGACTTTACGTGGTCTTATATGTTTCACTATCAAGCCATTCCGCTGGTGGTGTCGATAACCGCCGCCATAGAAGGCTTGACATTACTCAAGCGACGTGTGCCAGTACTGGCTCGATTTGCTCCGGTCACCTTGATCGTCTCGGTTTTAGCTTCTGCGTATGCATGGGGAATGCTTCCTTACGCATCTGGCGCCTACTCAATGGATGACTTCATTGCATGGGACGTAAGTGGATGGCAATCAGCTTTGGAACATATCGGACCAGATGATGTAACTTCTGCCCAGTACAACCTTGTGCCCCATGTGACACATCGAGAGGTCGTTTACACATTCCCTAACCCATGGATACAGCTAAATTTTTTAAGTGACACTTCAAAGTTTGTAGATGAGTGCAAGATTCAGTGGATTGTCGTTCAATTGAAATCGTTAGATTCTGAGTCGCGGAATCTTTTAGCGTCCCTAGTTTCACAGGGCAGCTACAGCGCCGTTCAAACAGTCGCCGGGGTTTCAACTTTTGTATATTCAGGCCCGCCCTGCGCCGGGCAATAGCGGCCAGACGATCTCAGAGGCCTTCACGATCAAGGGCGTTGAAGTGGCCCTTGGGGCCTCGGTCGGGATAGACGCAAAGGGCTTTTATATCGAGGTTCGACTAGGAAAAGATGTCAAGGGAGCACGGCTTTACTTCAAGAATTAACCTGTCTGCTTGGTCTGCAAAGTAAGAAGCCGTATAACTTCGTCTAGACTTCGGCTTATGCAGCGCAAGTTGTTTCATGCCTTCGGCATGGTGGGTTTTGCGGCATTGTTGGCCCTCAACTTGGCGTCGTGCGCGGGTTCAAAGGCTGCTGCACTGCCAGTTGCCTCTGACCTGGTGCCCACCGAAAATGGGTGGTCATTTGCCAATTATCCCTCTTCGGCGTTTCCTGATGTTCAGTTCGACACCGTCGACATGTTGGCGATGTTCGGCAATGAAGCCAACGTATGCATTGACGGAATTGCCGATCCATGCACCCTCACCGCCGAGGCCGCCACCTGGGCACAGATGGTCAACCAGTCGCGCGCGTCTGGATCTTGCATGGGCCTAGCAGTGATTGCCGCGCAACGTTTCAATGACAACGTTTCACCGGTGACGGCAACGCTGGGGTCAGACGAGTCGACTTTGCGGGCCGTCGCGCGGGCATTTGCAACCCAGTTCTTGTCAGAAGCCCAAGCAGAATCCGAAAAGTGGTTGCAGTCTTCACCTAGCGACATTGTCGAAACGGTGAAGGCTTCGCTCGCAGCAAATAAAGTCGACTACACGCTCGGGCTCTTCGGGCCGAATGGCGGCCACGCCGTTACCCCGTTCGCTGTCGAATACCCCAGTGAGGGTGTCGCTCGAATGATGGTGTACGACTCGAACTGGCCTGGACGAAATCGTTATGTGGATGTGAACACCGAGGCTGATACTTGGACATTTTCCTACAGCTCTGACACACCAGAAACTGATCCTGAACCGTGGGTGGGTGGACGTGGCGACATGGACCTCACCCCGATTCGCTTCGAGAAGCTCACCTGTCCGTTTTGTGCAACGGATGTTGAGGTGAAAAACACCTCATTCTTGATTCGTACCGACGACCCCGAGTTCAGCCTTGAAACCGAGGGAGGAGTCATTACCCAAGATGGAACTGCGCTTCCAGAAGGTGCATCCGTACTGAAGGTGAAGGGGGCTGTCGGCACGAGAACATATGACTACATTGTGAAATTGCCGCGGCGCAAACAATCGGCTGCGAACACCAGAAATAAATTGCGGGTCAAGGGCAACGCAAGTGTCTTTGCGATGATTCCCTCGGGCATCGCGCAATTTCAGACATCGGCGAAGATGGTGTCGCCCGTGGTCTTCACCGATAATTCTGTAAGCACCACCGACCCGACAATCTCGCTAAAGGTTGCTTCCAAGAATCTCGTTGCCAGCGTCTCTGGCTCGTCCACTTCTCTGACCCTCGAGGGCAACGCCCTCAGTGTGGCCGTCACTTTGCCTGGTGGCGAAATAGTGCAACAGCGCGTCGACGAAAGCCAGCCTGCTCTGTTGTCAGAGGTGAACCCATCAACAGGTGAAGTCGTGGTACTTCAAGCGTCTGAATCTGGGCAAGTTACCCGCACTGAGATTGCAACCGATGGCACCCGTACCGAAAGCATCTCCACCGAAAAACTCGACCTTGTCTCGGTGGTTCCAGTGTTACCACCCACGCTTGAGAGTGTGGCAAACCCTGCCCTACCAGCACCAGCAGACCGAAACCTCAACAACCCGAACTATAAAGCTGACGCGGCGTATGTGGCACCAGTAGCCACCAGCCAGGCGCCACAGAGCGACCCAACGCCCACAACCGAAGCACTGCGATCGACCGCAACGGCTGACACGGCCCCAACATCCACCATTCCGCTGGCCGCAACGGCTGACACCACGCCAAACACAATCAGGGAAGTTACAACGACAGTTTCACCTGCAACCACAGCCACAACGACAACCACGCTGCCTCGGACAACCACAACACTCCCACGCACCACCATCACAACGACAACGACGCTGCCTCGGACAACCACAACACTCCCACGCACCACCATCACAACGAC